>NZ_JAGXJL010000140.1:0-2998 GCF_019091475.1 Streptomyces sp. GbtcB6
TTCTGCCCCCCGCTGATCGGTACGGCCGTGGTGGCCCTGGCCCCGCCGAGCGCCCCCCGGGCCGCGCACGAGGCGCTGGCCGCCCCCCTGGCCGACGATCCCGAGCGCCGCGCCTGGCACCTCGCGGAGGCCGCCACCGGGCCCGACGAGTCGGTGGCGCGGGCGCTGGACGAGGCGGCGCTGACCGCCTGGCGGCGCGGCGGCGCCGCCCCCGCGGAGCTGCCGGCGCCGGTCGGCGCGCTGGTCTCCGACCGGCGCCGGATCGCCGCGTCCGCCGCGGTCACGGCGCTGGTGCGCGCCGGTGAGCTCAGCCCGCACCCGGTCGACCGCTCCCGCCGCCTGGTCGAGGCCGCCTTCCTCGCCACCATGACCGGTCAACTCGACCAGGTGAACCGGCTGCTGGCCGACGCCGGCCAGACCCCGGACACCCCGACCGGGCTGGTCTTCGCCGCCACCGCCCACCTCCTCACCCATGACGACGGCGACGTCGACGCCGCCTACCGGCTGCTGGCGCGGGCCCTGGACGACGTCACCTGCAAGGCCACGAAGGGCGACTGGGACCGGCTCGGGATCCTGTACACCCTGCTGCTGGTCAGCCTCTACACCCTCAGATCCGAGCCGTGGAAGCTGCTCGACACCGCGATGGCCCGGTTCCCCCCGGAGGCGGTCACGCCCTTCCGGCTGTGTTACGACGCGTACGTCGACCCCACCCGCAAGTCCGAGGCGATCCGGGAGGGGCTCGCGGACGCGTTCGCGGAGCTGCCCACGGACGCGGCGCCCTGGCAGATCGTGCCGCTGGGGTTCGCCGCCGTCGCCATGGACGCCCTCGCCGACCACCGCTGCCTGCTGGTGCGCATGACCGAACGGGAACGCGACGGCGGCGCGATCGGCATGGTGATCCCGGCGCTGCTGCTGCTCTGCCAGGACTCCTATGTGCACGGGCAGTGGGACGAGGCGGAACGGCTCGCGCAGGAGGGGCTGGACCTGGCGACGGCCTACGGCTACCAGTTCTGGGAGCGGCAGCTGCGGGCCGTACTGGCCTCGGGCGCGGCGCTGCGCGGCAACGCCGACCTCGCCCGCAGCCGCAGCGAGGAGACCACCTCGTGGGCGGCGCCCCGCGGCATGGAGGTGACGGAGGGGTACGCGCGGTCGGCGCGCAACCTCGCGGCCATCGGGCAGGGCGACTACGAGGAGGCGCTCGCCCAGGCGGCGCGGATCGGCCCGCCCGGTGCCCCCACCCCCGGGGTGCCGGGCCGGTGGATGGTGCTGGACTTCGTGGAGGCGGCGGTCCGCACCGGCCATCTGGAGGACGCCCGGGCGCATGTCCGCGCCGCCCAGGAGGCCGGCCTGCCCCGGATCGGGCCCCGGATCGAGCTGATCACCGCGGGGGCCGCCGCCGTGGCCGCCGACGACGCGCAGGCCGCCGGGCTGTTCGAGGCCGCCCTGGCCCTTCCGGACGCCTCCCGCTGGCCCTGGGACTACGCGCGCATCCGGTTCGCGTACGGCCAATGGCTGCGCCGTACCCACAACATGGCCGGGGCGCGGGTGCAACTGGGTGCGGCCCTGGAGACGTTCGACCTGATCGGCGCCGCGATGATGGCACAGCGGGCCGCGGCCGAACTGCGTGCGACCGGCGTCTCCGTCACCGCCCGGTCCGACGCGGCGCCCGAGCCGCTGACCGCCCAGGAGCGGCAGATCGCCGAACTCGCGGCAACGGGCCTGAGCAACAAGCAGATCGGCGAGCGGCTGTTCCTGTCGCACCGCACGGTCGGCTCGCATCTGTACCGCGTGTATCCCAAGCTGGGGATCACCTCGCGGGCCGCTCTCCGTGGCGCGCTGGAGGCGATGCCCACCGCCGAGGAGGCCGGCCGGGCGGCAAAGCCCGCCGATCGGGCAGTAACGGAATGAGTCGAATGACCGATCACACGGGGCCGTCGCGCCGCTAGCCTCCGTGCCCGTCATCGCGGTTTTTCCGGGCCGGGGTGGAAGTCGGCGCCGCGGCACCCTCGTTCACGGAGGTCACCTTGCTCAGTTCGCCCAACGCGCTGCTCTGGCGCGGCCTGCTGGCCGTCGTCATCGGCATCGTCTCCGTATCCTGGCCGGGCATCACCGTCGGCGCGTTCGTCGTCCTCTTCGCCATATACGCGTTCATGTACGCGGTGATGGACGGGGTCCGCGCCTTCAGCAGCGACCGGGTGGGTCCGGTGCTGGGGTGGCTGCTGCTGGCCGTGCTGTCGGTCGTGGCCGGCGTCAGCTCCCTGGCGTGGCCGGGCATCACGGCCCTGGTGCTCACCCTCTGGGTCGCCGCGTGGGCCCTGACGACCGGTGCCATGGAGGTGGCCCTGGCCTTCCTGCGCGGTGAGACGGCGGGTGAGCGCGCCCTGTTCCTGCTGACCGGCCTCGTGTCGGTCGCGCTCGGGTTCGTCCTGTTCGTGCGGCCGGACATCGGTGCCGTCTCGCTCGCCACCGTCTTCGGTCTCTTCAGCATCGTCCACGGCATCTCGGCGGTCTTCGCCTCGTCGGAGGTGCGCCGCCGGCGCCGGCCGCAGCCGCTCGGCGGCTGACGGACCACTCAATTTCCTTGCTTGACAAAGCACATACTGGTCCCGGCATACTCGATGGCGACAGGTTCGGATCACGGAAGGCCCGCATGAACCTAGGCATCGCCATCGCGGATTTCACCCAGCCCGGCGGCCCGGCGGGCATCGCACGCCATGTGGCCCGACTCGCCCGCAGCGCGGACGAGTTCGGCTTCCGCCGGATCGCCGTCATGGACCACCTGTTCCAGATCGGGATCGTGGGCGCCTCCGAGCAGGAGATGCTGGAGGCGTACACGACCCTGGGCTATCTGGCCGCGGCCACCGAGCGGGCGGAGCTGCTCGCGCTGGTGACCTCGGCCGGATACCGGGAACCGGAGCTGCTGGCCAAGAGGATCACCAGGCTCGACGTGCTCTCGGAGGGCCGCGCCGCCCTGGGCATCGGGATCGGCGCCGGTTTC
>NZ_JAGXJL010000141.1:0-2845 GCF_019091475.1 Streptomyces sp. GbtcB6
CGGTCCTCCCAGAACCGGGCCGGCTCGATGCTGTCGGGTGTGGTCATCAAGATCTCCTTACAAGCGCGGAAGGCGGCTCCTGGTGGCCAAAGTCCTCACACGCCGCCCAGTGGGCAAGCTGCGTTGCCGATCCTGCAAAGGGCGGAAGCGGGGGAGGGGTGTCGCCAGGTGCGTGTCCGAGCTCTCCGAAGAAGTTGCGCGGGTCCGCGACGAGGCAGCAGGTCTGTTCGACGGGTGCGACATGGCTGCCGAGCCCGAACGGGCCACGACAGGTGACTGCGTAGGCAGTAACCGCCCCAGGTCCGCCCAGCGTCACCCATGCCGAGGATTTATTGATCTTGCCCGTCAGTCGATGCTCCGATCATTTGCAGAAGTAGCAAGTCGGTTCGCTGCGAGAGGTGGTGCGGGGTGACCATGCCGCTATGGATACCAATGAGCTGAAGAGTGCCGAAGACCGGACCTGGGACGTCGTCGTGGTCGGCGGGGGCTTCGCCGGCCTGTCCGCCGCGCTGCTGCTGACTCGCGTACGGCGCTCCGTCCTCGTCATCGACGCGGGCGAACCCCGCAACGCCCCCGCCGCGCGCGTCGGCGCCCACAACATCCTGGGCCGCGAAGGCATCTCCCCCCTGGAACTCCTTCGCGTGGGCCGGGAGGAAGTCGCCTCCTACGGCGGAGAGGTCGTCGACGGCCGGGTCGAGCGAGTCGAGCGCGGCGGCGGCGCCTTCACCATCACCACCCAGGACGGACGGCGCGCCCGCGCCCGGCGTGTCCTGGTGACCACCGGCCTGATCGACGAACTGCCCGACATCCCCGGCCTGGCTGAGCGGTGGGGGCATGACGTGATCCACTGCGTGTACTGCCACGGCTGGGAAGCCCGCGACACCAAGGTCGGCGTCCTGGGCAACTTCCACCAGGCCCTGCTGTTCCGTCAGATGACCGACCAGGTCACCCTCTTCGCCCACCACGCACAGGCGGAGCTCACCGACGAGCAGTGGGAACAGCTCGCCGCCCTCGGCATCGAAGTGATCCACGGTGCCGTCACTGCTCTGGAGACCGACACCGCACAGGATAAGCTGACCGGCGCCCGCCTGGCCTCCGGCACCGTCATCCCCCTCGACACCCTCGTCGTCGCCCCCACCTTCACCGCCCGCGGCGGCTTCCTCGAAGACCTCGGCCTCACCCTCAACCCCCACCCCGCCGTCCCCGGCGTCCAGGTCGCCGTCGACCCCTCCGGATTCACCGGCATCCAGGGCGTGTGGGCCGCCGGGAACGTCAGCGACGTCCTCGCTGCCGTGCCCCAGTCCGCCGGCGCCGGAAACACCGCAGGTGGCGCCATCAACATGGACCTCATCCTCGAAGACGCCCGACGTGCCGCCGAGGCCCGCGAAGCAGCATCGGCAACGCCGTTCGACGGCGCGATGGAAGCAGAAGTGTCACGACGCGTTCTGGGCACCCGCGCCCACGGTCTGGAAGGCCTCGCATAGCGAGCGGCGAGGTGCTCCCGCAACACCTCGCCACCGCCGGAGCCCTGCCCATGAGCACCACCGTGCGGCAGGGCCTGCGGGTATGTCAATTCAACGGCCCGGTCTCACATTCGGAGGTGACCCCACAGTCTCCGCCGCGGAAAGAGGTACTCGAGCCCGTGCCTGAATACTGCACTGTGAAAAGCGCGGAGTACGGGGAGAGGGCGAGAATGCGGGTGGCCTGCGGTTCGGACGCGGACACCGAGGGCTGGCGCTGCAGAGGGCTGCGGAGCGATGCGGTGCGCAACCGGACCAGGATCCTGGACGCCGCCCAGGACATGTTCGCCGAGCGGGGGCCGGAAGTAGTCATGGACGAGATCGCACGCCGCGCAGGAGTGGGCAACGCCACCCTCTACCGCCACTTCTCCGGGCGAGACGCCCTCCTGACGGCAGTAATCGAGAGAGTCGCCACGGTCGGCGCTGACGCGGCAGAGGAAGCCGCCACCCAGCAAGACGACCCGTTTACCGTACTCAGCCGTTTCGTGCGGGCCGCAGCCCGCCACCGGCTTGCCTCCCTGTGCTGCCTGTCCGGCGAACTCGCCGGTAACCGACCGGAACTGGTGCGCCAGAAGGACCGCCTGCTGCACGCCGCGCAGCTGCTGCTGACCCGTGCACAGCAGGCGGGGCGGGTGCGCACTGACGTGTCCGTGGAGGAACTCATGACGGCCCTCACCCAGCTGGGTCGCCCGCTGCCGGGCGTCAGCTGGCCGGCCACCGACCAATGCAGCCAGCGTATCGTGCAGCTCTACCTCGACGGCCTTCACATTCAGGCCCAGCCTGAACCGGCAGCCCTGCCCAGCTCTCCCTCTTCGCACCCCGCCCAGCGGCGGGAAGCGAGCCCCGGAGCGCTACCGCAGTGAGGGCTCAGCCCCGCCGGACGTCACGGCAGCGGTGGCGTGGTGTTACCAACGGCCCGTGACATTCATGGGGGTACGGTCATGACGTGGTGTCACTGGGGACACCCGCGGAACCCGGGGACACTTCGGAACACACCCAGCCGACCGCTCCCCGGCAGATCCTGTTGTCCGGTCGCGGAACCCACTGTCCGCTCCCGGAGGCCGCCCATGGACACCCGGCCGCTGCGCATCCTGCTGGCCGCCAACGCCGCCGTCTTCGTCCTGGTCTGCGCCGCCTTCGTCCTCCGTCACATCTGCACCGGCCTCTACCCTGAGGCCGTGGAGTCATGGCTCGACGACCACGAGTGGCTCATGTGGACGGCCGTGGGCATCGTCGTGTCGAGCCCAATGAGTGACTCTGTCGGGAATCTTGAGGACGGCAGTTAACGATCGTGACGTTGCGTCAGGCTCGTTGGAACGTCCCGC
>NZ_JAGXJL010000142.1:0-2399 GCF_019091475.1 Streptomyces sp. GbtcB6
GAGAGTCTGCGGACGGTGTTCCCGGATGTGGAGGGGGTGCCGTATCAGGAGATCCGGGAGGGTGCCGAAGGCCGTCCGGAACTGTTTGTGGTGGAGGCCGGCGATGGCTGGCGTGCGTTCATGCAGGAGGAGGCGGGGCGGGGGTTCGATCTGGCGGTCGATCTGCCGTGGCGGACGGTTCTGCTGAGGGTTTCGCAGGATGAGTGGGTCCTGCTGCTGGTGGCCCACCACATCGCCTCGGACGGTTGGACCATGGGTGTGCTGGCGAACGACCTCCAGGCCGCCTACGGTGCGCGGCTTTCCGGGCAGGCTCCGCAGTGGGAGCCTCTGTCCATCCAGTACGCGGATTACGCGTTGTGGCAGCGGGAGGTGCTCGGGGAGCTGGACGACCCGGACAGTGCGGGTGCCGAGCAGGTCGGGTTCTGGCGGCAGGCGTTGGAGGGGGTGCCGCAGGAGACGGTGCTGCCGTTCGACCGTCCGCGGCCTGCGGTGCCCTCCTTCCGCAGCGGTACGGTCCCGATAGGCGTGGATGCGGTCACGCACGCACGGCTGGTGGAGCTGGCCGCGCAGGGCGGGGCGACGATGTTCATGGTCGTGCATGCCGCACTGGCGGTGCTGCTCGCCCGGATGGGCGCCGGGGAAGACGTGTGCATCGGCACCCCGGTCGCAGGCCGGTCGGACCTGCAACTGGAGAATCTCGCCGGGTTCTTCGTCAACACCCTCGTCCTGCGCTCCGACGTGACGGGTGATCCGTCGTTCGTTGAGGTGCTGCGGCGGGTGCGTGAGTCGGATCTGTCGGCGTATGCGAATCAGGATGTGCCGTTTGAGCGGTTGGTGGATGAGCTGAATCCGGTGCGGTCGGCGGCGCGTAATCCGCTGTTCCAGGTGATGCTGGCGCTCCAGAACGTGCCGGAAGCGCGCTGGGAGCTGGAGGGGCTGGCGGTCGAGCAGATCCCGCCGGCGGAGGATCCCGCGGCTCGGTTCGATCTTTCCTTGACGCTGAGCGAGGGGCAGTCGGACGACGGTTCTGCCGATGGCTTGCGTGGGGGGATTCTCTACTCCGCCGACCTGTTTGACGAGGGGACGGTTCGTCGGCTGGCGGAGTGGTTGGTGCGGGTGCTGGAGCAGGTGGCGGCTGATCCGCTGGTGCGGCTGGGCGATCTCGATCTGCTCGAGGAATCCGAGCGGATCGCTGTGGTGGAGGAGTGGAACGCGACGGACCAGGACGTGGATGCGTCGACGGTCGTGGAGCGGTTCCGCAGGTGGGTGGCTGAGTCTCCGGGAGCGGTGGCGTTGTGGTCGCGAGGCCGTGGGCTTTCGTATGCGGAGGTGGATGCGCGTTCGGATGCGCTGGCGCGTGGGTTGGTGGCGCGTGGTGTGGGTCGGGAGTCGCGGGTGGGGCTGTGCCTGCCGCGTGGGGTCGAGGCGATCGTGGCGATCCTGGCGGTGTGGAAGGCCGGTGGGGCGTACGTGCCGCTGGATCCGGAGTATCCGTCGGACCGGCTGGCGTACATGGTCGCCGACAGCGGCGCCGAGCTGGTGCTGGTCGTGGAGGAGACGGCGGACTCGTTGGACGGTGAGACCGTTCTCCTGGACGGGCTCGCGATCGAGTCCGGGGAACCGATTGATGTGCGGGCCGGATTTGGCGATTTGGCGTATGTGATCTACACGTCGGGTTCGACGGGGCGTCCGAAGGGTGTCGCCGTGGCCCACGCGTCGGTGGCTAACCTGGCCGCCGCCATGCGCCCTGTCCTGGGTGTCGAGCCGGGTGTGACGGCGTTGCAGTTCGCGTCGTTCAGCTTCGATGCGTCTGTCCTGGACGTGGCGGTGACGCTGGCCGCCGGGGGCACGTTGGCGATCGCTTCGTACGACGAGCGGCTGGATCCCTCCGCGCTGGCCGGGATGGTGGGTGCCTGCGGCGTTGAGGTGGCGAGTGTGGTGCCGTCGTTGCTGGGGGTGCTGGAGCCGGGGGACGTTTCCGGGATCGGGAACTGGGTGCTGGGTGCGGAGCGGCTGGAGGCCGGTCTGGCGGCGAAGTGGCGTGATGGGGCTCGGGTGTGGAACACCTACGGCCCCACCGAGGCCACGGTCATCACCACTGCGGTTGTCCTGGAGGAGGGCGTCACTGGTGAGGACGTGGCGCCGGCGATCGGTCGCCCGCTTCCCAACGTCCGTACCTACGTGCTGGATGCCTACCTGCGGCCGGTTCCTGCAGGTGTGACGGGTGAGTTGTATGTCGCGGGGGATGGTCTGGCCCGCGGGTATGTCAACCGGCCGGACCTGACGGCGGAGCGGTTTGTGGCCTGCCCGTTCGGTGAGGGTGGGCGGATGTACCGCACCGGCGACCTGGCCCGATGGCTGCCCGACGGCAGCGGTCAACTGGCGTTTGTGGGGCGTGC
>NZ_JAGXJL010000143.1:0-2250 GCF_019091475.1 Streptomyces sp. GbtcB6
GACTTTGCTGGGCATCGCGGGCCCCACGCTGATGCCCTCCACCCTCTCCCTGATCCGGGTCATGTTCCGGGATCCCAGGCAGCAGCAGGCCGCGATCGGGGCCTGGACCGGTTTCTTCGGCCTCGGCACGGTGATCGGTCCGCTGGCCGGCGGCGCGCGCCTGGCGCTGTTCTGGTGGGGCTCGGTCTTCCTGATCGGCGTTCCGGTGATGCTGGTGCTGATCGTGGCGGGCCCGCTGGTGCTGCCGGAGTACCGGGACGAGTCGGTGGCCCGCCCGGATCTGGTCAGCGCGGTCATGTCCGTGCTCGGGGTCCTCGCGGTGATCTTCGGCCTCAAGCGGATCGCCGCGGACGGCCCGGGTCTCTGGTCGGGTCTCGCCGTCGTCGCCGGACTGGTGCTGGCGGTGCTGTTCGTCTCCCGGCAGCGCCGGCTGGACCAACCGCTGGTCGACCTCTCGCTGTTCCGCAACCGCCTGTTCGGCACCGCCCTCGGCATGCTCGTCCTGGCGACCCTGCTCTCCGCGGCCTCGCAGTTCTTCGTCATGCAGTACCTGCAGCTGGTACGCGGGCTGCCGCCGATCCAGGCCGGACTCTGGTCGCTGCCGACCACCGTCGCGGTCATGATCGGCGCCATGGGGGCCCCTGGCCTCGTGAGCCGCGTCAAGCTGAGCACCCTGCTCGCCGGCGGCCTGGTGGTCACCGCGGCCGGCATGGTGGTGCTGGCCCAGGTGGGCGGTCCCTCCGACCTGTATGTCGCGGTGACCGGGGCGGCCGTCATCGGGCTCGGGCTCGGGCCGATGGTCTCGCTGGGCACCGGACTGATCGTGGGCGCGGCCCCGCCCGAGCGGGCCGGTGCCGCCTCCGCGATGGCCTCGACCGGCACCGAACTCGGCAGCGCCCTGGGCGTCGCGGTGATCGGCAGCGTCGGCTTCGCGGTGTACCGGGCGAACCTGGCCGACACGCTCCCCGGCGGACTGCCCGCGTCCGCCCGCAAGGCGGCCCGGGACACCCTCGCCGAGGCGGTGAACGTCGCCCACAAGCTGCCGGCCGCGGACGGCTCCCGGCTGCTGTCGGCGGCCCGTGCGGCCTTCGTGGACGGCCTGCAGACCACCGCGATCGTCGGGGCGGTGCTCGCCCTGCTGCTGGCCGCGGCCGCCGCGGCCCTGCTGCGCGGCGCCCGGATGCCCGGCCCCGGGCCCGTCGCGGAGTCGGACGACGTGGCGAAGACCCTTGCGAAAGCGGAGAGCTGACATGCCGGCCGCGCACTCCGCGGCCGCCGCGGCCCAGACCCCGGTGGGGGTCTGGGCCGCGCGTCTGCGTCACGACGACCGGGCCGACGTTCCCCTGACCCTCTCGCTGGCCTCCGACGGCACCCTGGCGATGCGCGCACCCACCGGTGTGGGCACCGGCAGCTGGAGCACGGGGCCGCACGGCGGGTTCACCTGCGAGTTCACCGAAACCCCCGTTCCGGCCGGCGGCGGGCGGCCCCCCGTGCGGATCCGTGCCGAGGCCCGCCTGGACGAGACCGGCCGGCACGGCACCGGCAGCATGCACACCGCCGACGGCGTGCCGGTACACACCTCCGGCGGTGTTCCGCCGCGGGACGACGCCCCGGCCGAGTTCACCGCCGAGCGCCTCGCCGCGGAACCGGCGGTCTGGCACGACCTGGTGGGCCTGGGCGGGTCGGTCCGCGGGCCGGTGCTCCACCCCGGCGACGACGGCTTCGAGGAGGCCTGCTCCGGCTGGCTGCTGACGGTCGAGCAGCGGCCGGCCGTGGTCGTGGTCGCCGCCGACGCCGACGACGTGGCCGCCGCCGTCCGGTTCGCCGCGCGGGCGGGACGTCCGCTCGCCGTGCAGTCGACCGGGCACGGCGCGTCGGTGTCCGCGGACGGAGCCGTGTTCGTCGTCACCGGGGAACTGCGCGAGCTGTCGGTGGACCCGGAAGCCGGCACGGCCAGGATCGGAGCCGGGCTGCGGTGGGGCGAGGTCGTCACCGCGGCGGCCGAGCACGGTCTGGCGCCGTTGTGCGGCTCCTCCGAAGGGGTCGGGGTGATGGGCTACCTGACCGGCGGCGGACTCCCGCTGGCCTGCCGCACCTACGGCTTCGCCGCCGGCCACGTCCGCTCGCTCGACATCGTCACCGCTGACGGCCGCCGCCGTACCGTCTCGCCCGCCCACGAGCCCGGCCTGTTCTGGGCGGACAGGGGCGGCAAGGGCAACTACGGTGCCGTGGGCGAGGCCGAGATCGAGC
>NZ_JAGXJL010000144.1:0-2105 GCF_019091475.1 Streptomyces sp. GbtcB6
GAACTCATCAACACCGCCCTGTCCCCCTACCCGGACGACCTGGTCCTCGTGACCAAGGTGGGTGCCTTCCGGACTCCGGACAGGGCCTGGCCGTCGGCCCTGAAGCCGGGGCAGCTGCGCCGGGCCGTGTACGACAACCTCCGTGGTCTGGGGCGCGACCATCTCGACGTCGTGAACCTGCGGATCGTGGAGGAGGCCGGCGGCCTGGGCCCGGACGACTCGATCGCGGAACCCTTCGGTGCGCTCGCCGAACTGCGCGAGCCGGGCCTGATCCGGCACCTGGGGGTCAGCAACGTCACCGCGAAGCAGTTCGCCGAGGCCCGCGAGATCGCCCCGGTCGTCTGTGTGCAGAACGAGTACAACGTGGTGCGCCGTCTGCACGAGGACCTCGTGCAGACCTGCGCGGAGGCGGGCATCGCCTTCATGTCCTTCTTCCCGCTGGGCACGTTCACCCTGCAGCACGAGAAGGACGCGGCGACGGACACCAAGGTGCCCCAGCAGGTGCCGCTGGACGCCCAGGTCATCCACACCGTGGCGGAGCGCCATGGCGCCAGCGCCTACCAGGTGGCCCTCGCGTGGCTGCTGCAGCACTCTCCGAACCTCTGCTGCATCCCCGGCACCTCCAGCCCGGAGCACCTGGAGGAGAACATCGCCGCGGCCGGACTGCGCCTGTCCGAGACCGACGTCAAGGAGCTGGACGCTCTCCACGGGGTCGGCGGTGGCCGGTGAGCCTGGGCTTCTTCGCAGGCCAGAGCAGGAACGAGGTCGTCATCGTGCCGCCCGGGGAAGGGCCGAGCAGGTGGGCCTTCGGCGGCCGGTACACCGTCAAGGCCGGTGGGCACAACACCGGGAAGTCGCTGTTTCTCATCGAGGCGCCCGTCCCGGAGGGCGGTGGTCCTCCGCTCCATGTTCACCACTGGGAGGAGGAGGCCTTCTACGTCCTGGCGGGCAGCGTGGAGTTCCGGGACAAGAACGGCACTCACATCGCCCCGGCGGGAACCTTCGTCTTCGTTCCGCGGGGTACGGAGCACGCGTTCAAAAACGTTTCCGACGAGCCCGCCAAGATGCTTTTCATGACGATTCCCGGTGGGAAGGAAAGGTTCTTCCTGAACGTCGGGGTTCCCGCGGACGAGGACACGCCGCCGCCGTCGGAAGAACAGCGGCTCAAGGACGTGGCCTACGGATATCGAGTAGGTCCTGAATTCGGTGACGAGTATCTGGAGTAGTGCCGATGTCACGTAATGGAAAACAGCCCACACGTCGTTCTGTCCTCGCCGCCGCGGGCGGGGCGGCCGGTGCCTCCGCACTCGGTCTCGCCCAGCCGGCCCTGGCCGCTCCGAGCGGTACGCAGGCGGAGGTGCCCCCGTTCGCCACCAGCGCTGTCCGCTCCGGCGACGCGCGGTTCGCGGATCTGACGGTCGGTCTGAACCAGCGGTGGACCGCGTCGCCGGACCGCGTCCACCTGGTGTCCACCACCGAGCAGGTCGTCGCCGTCGTCGCGGAGGCGGTAGCGGCGAAGAGACGGGTGTCGGTCCGCAGCGGCGGACATTGCTACGAGGACTTCGTCTACAACTCCGACGTCGATGTGATCGTCGATATGTCGGAGATGAACCAGGTGTACTTCGACGCGGAGAAGAAGGCGTTCGCCGTCGAGCCGGGAGCCACGCTCGGCGAGGTCTACGACCGTCTGTACCGCGGCTGGGGAGTGACCGTGCCCGGTGGCATGTGTTATTCGGTCGGTGCGGGCGGACATGTCGCCGGCGGCGGCTGGGGCCTGCTCTGCCGCCGCGACGGCCTGATCGTGGACCACCTGTACGCGGCTGAGGTGGTGACGGTGGTCGGCTCGGGATCCGTGAGGACGGTGGTCGCCACGCGCGACGACAGCGGTCACCTCCGCGACCTGTGGTGGGCGCACACGGGCGGGGGAGGGGGAAGCTTCGGGATCGTCACGCGCTACTGGTTCCGCTCTCCGCAGGCCACGGGGGACGAGCCCGCCGGTCTGCTGCCGAAGCCGCCGGCCGATGTCGTCGTCAGCGCTCTCTCCTGGAAGTGGGAGCAGATCACGAAGGCGGCGATCACCACGCTGGTGCGCAACTTCGGCGCCT
>NZ_JAGXJL010000145.1:0-1909 GCF_019091475.1 Streptomyces sp. GbtcB6
GGGAGATGTGCTCCTCGCCGACCAGCGGGTCGAGCCAGCGGTCCTTCTGCTTCTGGGACCCGTAGCGCAGCAGCACTTCGGCGTTGCCGGTGTCCGGTGCGTTGCAGTTGAACACATACGGGGCCAGGAACGACCACCCGGTCGCCTCAGCGATCGGGGCGTAGTCCACGTTCGTCAGGCCCGTACCGCCGCGAGTGCCGAACCGCTCCGCGTAGGGCCCCTCGTGCCCGGCGGGCAGAAACAGGTTCCACAGCCCCTGCTCCCGCGCCCGACGCCTCAGCTCGTGTACCTCTTCAGGCACCTGCCACGGGTCCGCCCCGCCGCCGGAGCGGCGGAGCTGGTGCTCGACGGGGGCGATCTCGTCCTGGATGAACGACTGCACGGCCTTGGTCAGCTCGGCGGCACGTGGTGAAGGGCTGAAGTCCATGGCCACCACGGTAGGGAGGACACGATGGCCCTACTTGATCCAGCACGACACGTTTTTGATCGAAGACGACAGGGTGACCACCGACCTGCTCGGCATACCCACCAGCCGGCTCCGGGAGGACCGCCTCCTCCACGAGGCCGAAGCCACCGGCGGGGACCCCCGCCGCATCCGCCGCAGCCTCCGTAACGCGGGGCCGCTGGCGCCGAGGCCAAGTCCCGACTGGGGAGACGGTTGAGGTTCTCCTCCCCGGTACCCTGGCGCTGCCGGGGAGGAGGCGTCCACCTTCCGGGACGGGACCCGTAGTCCTGGTCGGCGTGCAGACGGCGCCGCAGCAATGCCTTGCCCATGGCGTTGCGGGGTAGTGCTTCCACCACTTCCAGCACTTCCAGACGAGTCGGCCGGTACCACTCCGGCATCTGACGCCGCTCAGGTAGGCGCGTACGTCGTCCAGAGCCAACGGGGCCTTGGCGACCACCACTGCACAGGCCGACTCGTTCGCAGGGCCGTAGCCAACCAGCGCGGCGTCGACGATCTCCGGATGGGTGCGCAGGGCGTCCTCAACATCCGACACAGGGATCATGAGGACGCCACCAATGCGGTCGACGGCTCGGCCAATCAGCCGGATGCCGCCACTGCCGTCAGGGATGGCGAGGTCACCCGTGTCGTACCACAGCCGGGCCGGCTGGTGGTGTGTGTGGGGGAATCTCGCCATCGGAGCGCAGGTCGATCTCCAGGCCGGCATGCGGCCTGCCGACGCTGCGGACAGCCCAGTCGGGCGGATCGTCCACAGCCGAGGTACGTGTGCCGGCTGCGACCTCGGTCATTCCCATTGCGTCTCCAGGGTGAGCCCGAGCTTGTTCCTGACCTCGTCGGCGAGGTGGGCCGGCACTGTCGTGGCGCCGGTGACGATTCCCCTCATCCTGGGCAACTTATGCCCCGCGCGGTAGGCAGCATCGGCGATTGCCTGCACGAAGCTTGGCGGCCCGGCGAAGTAAACAGCACCGTGCTCGGCGAGCAGCGAGAACACCGCATCCGGGTCCCAGGTGTCAGCAAGGATGACCTCGGCTCCCAGGTACAAGGGCAGCAGGTTGCCGCGCTGCTGTGCAGTGCCGCCTTCGGCGTGCCGGACGTCCCCGAGGTGAGCAGAACGATCTGTACTCGATCCGGATCCTCCGTCGATTCCGGGGACAGAACCTCCCGTGGGGCTGTCTGCTCCGCGGCGGCTTGGGAGAGGTCGGGCTCTCCGTCTTCGATGCGCCGGCCGAGCACTAGATGATCAATTCCAAGGGGTGCCTGCGGAGGGTGTGGGGTGGGTGGCGGCCGAAGCCATCGCGAGACGGTCAGGCGGCGGGCTGCCGGTCCTGGTTGTCGAGGTGGCAGCGGGCGGTCAGGCGTCAGGGTCGATTTCGGGGTGCGTGAACCGCACGGGCTTGTCCAGCGACCGGGCGTAGGCGATTTCGGCTCGGGTGCTGTCTCCGATGT
>NZ_JAGXJL010000146.1:0-1859 GCF_019091475.1 Streptomyces sp. GbtcB6
GACCAGCAGCCCTACCTCCAGGGCTACCTGGCGATCGACTCGCTGTGGCTCTACAAGAACAACGGCAACTACAGCGGTGGTGGTGAGCAGCCGGTGCTGACCGGTCCGGCCTTCGTCGACAAGTCCAACGTCGCCAAGGTCGCCGAGTTCGCCGCGAAGGGCACTCGGTGATCGAGATGAGTCAGCACGCCGAGCCGGCGGTGGCCACACCGCCGGCCCCCGGTCCGAAGGAGAAGGACGGCCGGACCGCCCAGCGCCCGCTGGTGCTGAGGCTGCTGGCCCGCCCCGACGTGGGTGTCTTCCTGGGCGCGGTCGCGGTGTACGTGTTCTTCCTGGTCTCGGCCCCGCCGGTGCGCGAGGCCAGCGCGATGGCGAACATCCTGTACCAGTCGTCGACCATCGGCATCATGGCGCTGCCGGTGGCCCTGCTGATGATCGGCGGGGAGTTCGACCTGTCGGCGGGTGTCGCCGTGATCACCTCGGCGCTGACCGCGAGCATGCTGGCCTACCAGCTGAGCATGAACGTGTGGGTGGGTGTGATCGCCGCGCTGGTCGTGTCGCTGGGGATCGGTTTCCTCAACGGCTGGCTGGTGGTCAAGACCGGTCTGCCCAGCTTCCTGATCACCCTGGGCAGCTTCCTGATCCTGCAGGGCGTGAACCTCGCGGTGACCAAGCTGGTCACCGGCAACGTCGCCACCGACGACATCAGCAACATGGACGGCTTCGGCCAGGCCAGGGCGCTCTTCGCGTCGTCCTTCGACATCGGCGGCGTCGAGGTGAAGATCACCATCTTCTGGTGGCTGTTCTTCGCGGCCATCGCGACCTGGGTGCTGCTGCGCACGAAGTACGGCAACTGGATCTTCGCGGTCGGCGGCAACAAGGACAGCGCCCGCGCGGTCGGCGTCCCGGTGAACTTCACCAAGATCTCGCTGTTCATGCTGGTCGGCTTCGGCGCCTGGTTCGTCGGCATGCACCAGCTGTTCTCCTTCAACACCGTGCAGTCCGGCGAGGGCGTGGGCCAGGAGCTGATCTACATCTCCGCCGCGGTCATCGGCGGCTGCCTCCTGACCGGCGGCGCCGGCTCGGCGATCGGTCCGGTCTTCGGCGCCTTCATGTTCGGCATGGTCCAGCAGGGCATCGTCTACGCGGGCTGGAACCCCGACTGGTTCAAGGCCTTCCTCGGCGTCATGCTCCTGGGCGCCGTCATGATCAACCTGTGGGTGCAGCGCACCGCGACCAGGAGGTGACCCGATGACAGACAACAACTCCAAAACCCACGGTGCCGTCCTTACGGACGAGGCCCCCCTCGACGGCGCCCCGATCGTCGAACTGCGCTCCACCGGCAAGTCCTACGGCAACATCCGTGCCCTGCACGGCGTCCACCTCAAGGTCTTCCCCAACCAGGTGACCTGCGTGCTGGGCGACAACGGCGCCGGCAAGTCCACCCTGATCAAGATCATCTCGGGGCTGCACCAGCACACCGAGGGCGACTTCCTCGTCGACGGCACCCCGGTGCGCTTCTCCACCCCGCGCGAGGCCCTCGACAAGGGCATCGCCACCGTCTACCAGGACCTCGCCACCGTCCCCCTGATGCCGGTGTGGCGGAACTTCTTCCTCGGCTCCGAGATGACCAAGGGCCCCTGGCCCGTGCGCCGTCTCGACATCGCGAAGATGAAGGAGACCGCCGACCGTGAACTGCGCAACATGGGCATCGTCCTGGACGACCTGGACCAGCCCATCGGCACCCTCTCCGGCGGCCAGCGCCAGTGCGTGGCCATCGCCCGCGCCGTCTACTTCGGCGCCCGCGTCCTCATCCTGGACGAGCCCACCGCCGCCCTCGGCGTCAAACAGTCCGGCGT
>NZ_JAGXJL010000147.1:0-1798 GCF_019091475.1 Streptomyces sp. GbtcB6
TGAGTGACTCTGTCGGGAATCTTGAGGACGGGCGTCACTTCCCTTGGCGCCACCACAGCGGCCGGGGTAAGTCTCTTGCGTCGAGGTACTGCTGGAATGCTGTGGGAGGGCGGGGCCGGTACGAGCCGTCGGCGGGGTCTTGAAGGCTCAGCCGCTCGACGTTGATCGCGAGTGCGGTCAGGACGTGCTGGACGTGCGTCTTGACCAGGCCGCGGTAGCGGCACCGGCGTCCGCGGTGGCCGTCCGCGAACTCCTCGATGGTGCCCTCGGCTCCCGAGCGTCGCCCGTAGAGTCGGCGCCAGTCCGCATCCTGCTGGTCGGCGCGGTTCTTGGTTTGGAGTTCGTGCAGGCGGCGGGTGGGAAAGTACAGGCTGCGAAACGGGCCTGGAGTGCACTTGGCCCGCTCGGGGCAGCGGCCGCACTGGCGGGCGTCGAACCGGACTGCGACCTTGGTCGGCTCGGCCACCGGCAGGTCCTGCCAGTTGCCGCTGACCTGCCCGTTGGGGCAGGTTACCTCGCGCTGGTCAAAGTCGATGATGAAGTTCTCCCGGCCGAATCCGTCGTTGGCCCGGTGCTGCGGCGTGGTGCTGGGCGGAAGCGGCCCGATCAGAGTGACGCGGTGCAGGCGGGCGGCGGCGTCCATGCCGGCCACGGAGGTGTAGCCGCCGTCGACCAGGTGCCGGTCCGGCAGCAGGCGCAGCCGCCTGAGGCGGGCGTGGATGCCGGGCAGCGCCTGGCTGTCCGCGCTGGAGACGGCGGTGGCCACGTCGGTGATGACGTTGATCCGCTTGTCGTCGCAGGTCTCGGTCACGTGTACGAGGTAGCCGGTCCAGCGGGTGTCGCCGCGACGCGTCCAGCGTGCCTCGGTCTCATACGGCGACTCGATCTGAATCCGGGAGGGCGGCCGACCGTCGCGCTTCGTGCGCGGCCTAAACCGCCCCTTGGCATCCACCAGGAAGTGCTGCACCAGGATCGTTCGGAGCACCTTCGCCTGCGCCGGAACGCCGCCGGGGAGCCGGGCGTCAAGGCGTTGCAGCAGTTCGCGGTCGTCGTTGCCCACCTGCTCCAGACGGGCGACGGGGTGGCTGGGCTGGGAGCACAGGCGAACCGGCCGGCCGTAGCGTTGGGCCCATTCGGCGGTGACCAGCTCATCCAGCACCTCTGGCGCGTCGCGGGCCACCTCTTCCAGCACGGCGCGGACCGCCTCGGTCACCAGCTCCAGGCGGGTCAACTCCCGTGCGGCGGACAGGACGTGGGTGGAGTCGGTGCGCTGCGTGACGCGCCCCTTGAGCAGGCCGGCCCGTCGGATCCGGGTGAGTGCGGGGCCCAGTAGCCGGTCGGCGCGGTCGCCTTCGGCGAGCCGGTCGCGGAAGTCGGACAGGACGCTGTGGTGGAAGCCGGGATCGTCCAGGTCCAGTCCGAGGGCGTACTTGAAGTCGATTCGGCAGCGCACCGCCTCGGCGGCCTGGCGGTCGGAGAGGTTCATCGCGTACTGCAGCACGCAGACGGTGGCGAGTTGGGCGGGTGAGAGCCCAGGGCGGCCGTCACGCGGGTACCAGGCGGTGAAGTCCTCGTCACTCCAGAGGCCATCGAGGCGGTCGCGGATCCACATCGCGGTGGTGCCCTTGGGGTTGGCCGCGCGGGCAACCCGGGCGGTCAGCGGCGGGATCTCGGCTCCGGAGTGAGGTTGGAGGGACACATCGGGCTCCTGGGGAACGAGGGCGGGACGTTCCAACGAGCCTGACGCAACGTCACGATCGTTAACTGCCGTCCTCAAGATTCCCGACAGAGTCACTCA
>NZ_JAGXJL010000148.1:0-1734 GCF_019091475.1 Streptomyces sp. GbtcB6
GAAGTGCGAAAGGCCAACCCACGGCTGGCCTACGCGCGCATGACCGGTTGGGGACAGCACGGCCCGCTGGCACCGACGGCGGGGCATGACATCAACTACATAGCGATCACAGGGGCTTTGCACCATGCCGGCCGGCGCAGCGAGGTACCCGTCCCGACCGCCAACCTGCTGGGGGACTTCGGCGCGGGCGGCATGTACCTGGTGATGTCCGTCCTGGCCGCGCTCCACGAACGCGACCGCACGGGGGCGGGGCAGGTGCTCGACGTGGCCATCGTGGACGGCACGACCTACCTCACGGCCATGCTGCACGAGTACCGGTCCAGGGGCACGTGGTCGGATGTCGCCGGCACCAACAGGCTGGACACCGGGGCGCCTTACTACGACGTCTACCCGTGCGCCGACGGCGGGCACGTCGCGATCGGCGCCCTGGAGGCCCCGTTCTTCGCGGCACTCGTGGAGCTGCTGGGCCTCGATCCCGCCTGGGCCGACACCCGCGAGGACCCGCGCAACTGGCCCGAGCTGCGCCGGGAGATCGCGCGGGCCGTACGGCGGCGCACCCGGGACGAATGGGCGGCGGCGGCCGAGAAGACGGACGCCTGTCTGAGCCCCGTGCTGAATCTGGCGGAGGCCGCCGGACATCCGCACCTGCGCGCCAGACATGCGCTGGTGCCCGCGCCGGACGGCCGGACGGGATGGCGGCCGACGCTGGGTGGCCGGCGGTTCGCGGGTGCGCCGTCGGCGTCGTCGGTGGAGGACACGCTCGCACGGTGGCGGGCGGACGAGCCTGGGAGCGGTCCGGCACGCTGACCGGCCCCGCGAGCCCTACCGGGTCGACACGCGGAACCTGCGATGTGGGAGCGAGGAGAGATGACGGCACGTCAGGCAGTGATCGTGGACGCGGTGCGCACTCCCGTCGGGAAGCGCAACGGCGCGCTCAGCGAGGTGCACCCCGTCGACCTGTCGGCGGTGGTCCTGCGCGCGCTCGTGGAGCGCAACGAGGTCCCGCCGGAGTACATCGACGACGTGATGTGGGGGTGCGTCACGCAGCTGGGCGACCAGTCCAGCAACATCGCCCGGTTCACGACCCTCGCGGCCGGCTGGCCCGAGTGCATTCCGGGAGTCACCTTCAACCGGGCCTGCGGCTCCAGCCAGCCGGCCCTCGAGTCGGCGGTGCACGCCGGCGTCGCGGGCGCCTACGACTGGGTGATCGCGGGGGGCGTCGAGTCCATGTCGCGCGTTCCGCTCGGAGCCGCCCGGCAGACCGGCCTGCCCTACGGGCGGACCGTGCTGGACCGCTACCGGACGGACCGGCTGGAACAGGGCGCCGGGGCCGAGATGATCGCCCGCAAGTGGGGGCTCGACCGGCACCGGCTCGACGAGTACGCCTCGCGTTCGCACACGCTGGCCGCCGCCGCCATCGACGCGGAGGTCTTCGACGAGCAACTGGTCACCGTGCCCGCGGCACCGGATCTGAAGCAGGACGAGGGGCTGCGCCGGGGCACGTCACCCGAGACCCTGGCAAGGCTCAAGCCGTCGTTCCAGGAGGACGGGGTCATCCACGGGGGCACCGCCCCCCAGATCTCCGACGGAGCCGCCGCTCTGCTCATCACGACGGCCGAGCTGGCCCGCCGTCACGGACTGCGCCCGTTGGCGACGATCCGCGCGGGCGCGGTCGTCGGGGGGGGCGGTGGGGCTGCGGTAGGTGGGGGTGGTCACGGGGCCTCCGCAGGTCGG
>NZ_JAGXJL010000149.1:0-1712 GCF_019091475.1 Streptomyces sp. GbtcB6
AGGTCTCGCGGCCCGTGTCGGTCAGGCGGTACACGGTGCGTTCGGGATATCCCTCGTCGCGCTCCGTTTCGACGGCCTCGATCAGGCCGCCGGCCTCCAGCCGGGTGATCATCCGGTAAAGCGTGGTGCGATCGGTGACGTTGATGACCTGATCCTTGCCCCACTGCTTGATCAGACGCTGGACGCCGTAGGGGTGCAGGGGGCCGGACTCCAGCAGTGCGAGGACCGCCAGCGCGAGTGGGGAGCGGCGGAAGGACGAGTTCGGAGGCACAGTCCCATCCTACCTTCAGCACGTGGCATGTCCTCTAGTTGCATATCCACTAGAGGACATGCCACTATCAAGTTGTGGGCATTCCGAGGACCTCTCCCCTCGTCGTCACTCTGTTGCGCGTCGACGACCCCACCCGCAGCCCCGTCCGCCCGACCAGGTAGAACTCGCGACCGACCCCGGGCCGGCAGCGGACCTCTCGGCGGACAGCGAACCGACAACCCCCGAAGGAACCACCACCATGCACGTCATCATCATCGGCGCGGGCACCGGCGGCCTCGCGCTCGCCCAGGGCCTGAAGAAAGCCGGCATCAGCTCGGCGGTCTACGAGCGCGACCGCACCCGCAGCGACGGCCTCTACGGCTACCGAGTCGGTATCGACCCCGACGGCAGCCGGTCCCTGCGCGCCGTCCTGCCCAGCCACGTCTTCGACACCTTCGCGGCCACCTGCGCCCGCACCCCGCGCTACATGAACATGCTCACCGAGAAGTACAAGGCGGTGTTCAGCTCCGACGCCTTGATCGACGGCGCATCGGGCGCGGACCCCGCTGACACCGAACGCTCCGTGTCACGGATGACGCTGCGCCAGGTCCTGCTCACCGGGCTGGAGGACCAGGTCCACTTCGACAAGTCGTTCACCCGCTACGAGCAGCACGACGCCGGGACCGTCACCGCGCACTTCGCCGACGGCACCAGTGCGACCGGCGACCTGCTGGTGGCCGCGGACGGGTCCGGGTCCCGCGTCCGCCGCCAGTACCTGCCCCACGCGCAGCTCAAAGACACCGGCCTGGTCGGGGTCACCGGCAAGGTCCCACTCACCGACCAGACCGCCAAGCTGCTGACCGAAAAGGTCCGCAACGGCGTGTCGCTGGTGTTCGCCCCCCACGGCTACAGCTGCATCCTGCACGTCATGGAGTTCCCCTGGGACGCCGCCGGCGCGCCGCGGTCCGGCATCGGATCCACCGACACCGAACTGATACAGACCTGGCCCGGCCTGCAGTTCGACAACTCCCGCGACTACATCATGTGGGGCTTCGCCGGCGCTCGGCACAACCTGCCGGCCGACATCGACACCATGACCGGCCCGCAACTGCACGCCCTGGTCGCCGAGCTCACCGGCTCCTGGCACCCGCACCTGCGCGAGCTTTTCGCGCTCGCGGACCCCAACACGTGCTTCCCCTTGACCATCCGCACTTCCGAACCCGTCGAGCAGTGGCCCACCAGCAACGTCACACTGCTCGGCGACGCGATCCACACCATGACCCCCGGTCGCGGCGTAGGGGCCAACACGGCGCTGCGCGACGCCGCCCTGCTCACGCGCAGACTCACCGCCGTCCGTGACGGCTCTTCACCGCTGCTCGCGGCCGTCCGCGACTACGAGACCAAGATGATCGCCTACAGTCGCGAAGCCGTCGAGAAGTCCCTGGACCAGATGAGCGGCGAC
>NZ_JAGXJL010000015.1:0-246359 GCF_019091475.1 Streptomyces sp. GbtcB6
GGGCGCCGTGGAAGAGGTTCCGGAGCCGGCGGAGGCGCCCGCCCCGGGCGCGGCCGCCGGGCCGGTGGGCGAGCGGGCGCAAGACCGCGTAGCGGCCGTTGGCCAGTACGACGAAGAGCGCGCCGACGCCGTAGTGGGCCGCCGTCCACAGGGACTGGATCTGGTAGAGCGAGGATCCGTCGCCGACGACCGCGACCACCGGCCGTTCCGGAGCGGCCATGCGGACCCCGATCGCGGCGGGCAGCGCGAAGCCGAGCCCGCCCTGCGCCGCGCTGAGGAAGCCGAGCGGCTGCCGGGCCGGTACGAGCGCGTGCAGGTCGGGGCGGCTGGACGGGGTCTCCTCCACCAGGACGGTGTGCGGCGGCAGCCGCTCGGCGAGGGCGGCCAGGACCTGGGGGGCGCGCAGGTCCTCGCCCGCGCGCGGCGGGCGGGGCGCGGCCGGCCGGTTCAGGACCGGCGGCGGGGCCTCGGCGCGGGCCCGCACGCCGGCGGCCAGCTGGCCGCAGAACGCCGGCAGCGGCGTGACGACGGCCAGGTCGACGGGCGCGCGCTGTGCCTCGGCCGGGTCGTCGGTGACGATCGCCAGCCGCGTCCCGGCGCCGGCCAGGGGGCCGTCCTCGTACAGGTTCTGGCGCAGCACCGGAGCGCCGACGGCCAGCACCAGGTCGTACGGGGAGAGCGCGGCGCGCAGCCGCCCGCGTTCGGCGGGCAGATGCCCGGCGAACAGCGGGTGGTCCTGCGGGAAGCCGGCGCGCGCCCCGAACGGCTCCTGCCACACCGGGCAGCGCAGCCGTTCGGCCAGCGCGGTGAGCGCCCGCCAGGTCGCCGCGTCGTCCGCGCCGGCTCCGACGACGAGCGCGGGGCGGGCGGCCGCGTCCAGCAGGGCGGCCACCTCCCGGACCGTGCCGGCGTCGGCGCCGGTGGCCTGCCGCAGCGCGCTCGGGGCGGGCACCGGGAGGTCGTCCGCCGGCTGCGCCCAGTCGTCCATCGGCACCACCACCAGCGCCGGGCCCCGCCCGACGCGCGCCGCGTGGGCCGCCCGGCCGATCGCGCCGGGTACGTCCTGGGCGCGCGCCGGTGTCTCCACCCGTACCGGATAGTCACCGGCCAGTCCCGCCAGCCGCCCGGCGAGGAAGGGCTCCTGGGCGAGGTGGCGGCGGTCCTGCTGGCCGACCAGTACCACCAGCGGCGCCCGGTTCTCCCGGGCGGTGGCCAGGGCGCCGACGGCGTTGCCCAGTCCGGCCGTGGTGTGCAGCAGGACCAGGGCGGGCTCCTGGCGGGCGATGGCCCAGCCGGTGGCGGCGCCGACCACCGACCCCTCGTGCAGGGCCAGGACGAAGTCCAGGTCGTCGGGCAGGTCGGTGAGCAGCGCCACCTCGGTCGAACCCGGGTTGGCGAAGAGGGTGGTGAGGCCGTGCAGGCGCAGGACGTCGAAGGCGGCGTCTCGCACAGTACGCATGGTGGGGGGTTCCTCTTTCGTGACGGGATTTCCGGACAGGTCGGCCATCAGACCGGCGTACCGCCGCCGCGGCGCGGGTCGCGTACCGGTATCAGCAGGCAGAACCCGGCGACGATGATCGCGGCGTCCAGCCACACCGCCGCCGTCCAGCCACCGGTCTGGTCGCGCAGCACCCCGCCGACGGCGGGCGACAGCACGGCGCCCGTCTCCCCGATGAGGTTCTGCATGCCGAAGGCCGAACCGCGCAGCCGCGGCGGGGCGAGCTCGGCGGTGAGGGCGTGTCCGATGGGCTGCAGCGCGTTGAAGAACAGGCTCGCGGTGAACAGCAGCACCCCCATGACCAGCAGCGAGGGCTTGCCGGCGGCGGCGAGGTACCAGGCGAACACCACGGTGAGCACGGCCTGTATGCCGGTGAAGGACAGCAGCATGGGCTTGCGGCCCCAGCCGCGGCGTACCGCGAGATCCGAGAGCCAGCCGCCGGCCGGGAAGCCGAGGATGCCGGCGCCCGCGTTGAAACCCGCGGTCAGGGCGGCGTTGGCGAAGGAGGAGTGGGCGGCGCCCGCGACGATCGACACCGACCAGAAGCTGAAGAACCACAGGTTCCACAGCACCGCGATGTACGAGAGGTAGATCAGGAAGAGGCTGCGGTTCTTCAGGACCGGCCCGAGTTCCTCGCCCTTGCGGGCCAGGGCGAACAGCACCACGCCGACCGCGAGGACGACCTCCAGCACGGCGATCCACAGGTCCGAGAGACCGGCCCGGGTGCCCAGCAGGTAGACGGCCATGATCAGGGCGAGGGAGACCGCGGAGTATCCGGCCAGGTGCAGCGTGGCGCGGCCCACCACGCGGGCGCTCAGGTCCCTGCGGAACCGCCAGGCGAGGGCGGCGGCCGCCAGCAGGGTGGCGGTGCCGAGGATGTAGAAGGTCATCCGCCAGGCGTCGACGTCGGGCAGCCACAGCTTGCCCAGGTCGATGAAGTCCGGCGTGAAGACGGTGGCGATGGTGATGCCGAGGGCCAGGCCGGTGATGACCACGCCCAGGCCGAGGCTGCGCTGGCGTTCCGGGGTCGTCTCGGTGATGACCGTGCGGTCGTTGGAGTAGTAGGCGCCTTCCCCGAGGCCGGTGACGACGCGTACGACGATGAACGTCACGAGTCCGCCGATGAGCCCGGTGACCAGGGTGGCGATACCGGCCCAGACGAGGCTGACCACGATCAGGGTCCGGTGGCCGTACCGGTCGCCCAGGTAGCCGCCGGGGAACTGGGTGAGCATGTAGCCGGCGAAGAACAGGCCGCCGATCAGACCGCCCAGCGCGTAGGGCCGGTCGGCGTCGGCGAGGAAGCCGACGTTGTTGTTGATCATCCAGGTGACGACGGGTCCGGTGACGGAGCGGTCGGCCGCGCTCACCGTCCAGCCGAGCATCAGCAGCAGCCACAGGCTGTGCCAGGGCCTGATCCTCCGGCCGGGTGCGTCGACGGCTCGGTCCGGCTCGGCCGGCGCCACGGGGGGTGGGGTGTCTGCGGTTTCGGACTGCATGGCGGCTCTCCAGGGCGGGCGGGGACGGTCGGTGCCTTTCGTGGGCCTACCGTAGGAAGTACTCCCACCTTGCGGAACAATGCCGACTAGTATTTCTGCTATGCCGAAAAGCGACTCTGCGTCAGACACGTCCGCCCGGGACCCCTACGGCGCCGCCTCCGTGGCCAACGCCCTGCGCACGCTGCTGTTTCTGCGCGGGCGCGAGTCCGTGCGGCTCACGGACGTCAGCGATCACCTGGGCATCGCGCGTTCGACGGCACACCGCCTGCTGTCCACCCTGCGCACGCACGGCTTCGTGGAGCAGGAGCTAGGCGGAAAGCGGTACCGGCTCGGTCCCGCGCTGCTCGCCCTGGCGCGCGGCATGGTCGACGAACGGGCGCTGATCCGGGTCGCGCGCCCGCATCTGGAGGCGCTGCGCGAGGCCACCCAGGAGACGGCCAACCTGCTCGTCCTCGACGGGCCCGACGCCTTCTTCCTCGACGGGGCGGAAGGTCCGCGCACGCTGCGGGTCGCCGCGCGCACGGGCGACCATCTGGCGGCGTACGGCGCGGCCGGAGGCAAGGCGCTGCTCGCCGAACTGCCCCCCGAGACGGTACGGATGCGCTACCCGCAGGGCCTCAGCCGCCTCACCCCCCGCACTCTCCCCGACCTCGAAGCCCTCCTGGCCGACCTGGCCGTCAGCCGGGCCCGGGGATACGCCCTCAACTTCGACGAGAGCGTCGCCGAGGTGCATGCGATCGGCGTGCCGGTCCGTGACCCGGCCGGAGTGTGCGTGGCCGCGGTCACCGTCTCGGCGCCGGGCACCCGGCTCGGGCACGCCGACATCGAGGGACTTCTTCCGCCGCTGCGCGCGGCCGCCGCCGGCATCGCCACCGACCTGGGGTGATGCCCACGGCGGAGGCCGCCGGCGTCCTCACGCCACGGTGATCACGGCCTTGCCGCGGGCGTGGCCCTGTTCCACGTGCCCTACGGCCGCGGCCGTGTCGGCCAGCGGGTAGGTCCGGTCGACCACCGGGGCGAGCCGGCCGGCCTCGATGAGTGCGGTCACGGCGAGCAGGTCCTGGTGGACGGGCCCGTCCGGGACCGTGGGGACGAGCGGCCGCAGTCGCTGCCGGACGAACGGGTCGGTCGCGACGACCCGCAGCAGCGAGCCCGTCGCCCCGAAGACATGGCCGGGCGAACCGCCGCCGTTGGCCACCAGCGTCCCGCGCGGGGCGAGGGCCCGGCGCAGCCGGCCGAGCGGACGGCCGCCCACGTTGTCGAGGATCAGGTCGTAGCGCTCGCCCCGGTCGGTGAAGTCCTCCCGGGTGTGGTCGACGACGTGTGCCGCGCCCAGCGAGCGCACCAGCTCGGCGTTGCGCGTGCTGCACACGCCGGTGACCTCGGCGCCCAGCTCCACGGCGATCTGTACGGCGAAGGTGCCGATGCCACCGCCCGCCCCGTTGACCAGCACCCGCTGCCCGGCCGCCGCCCGGCCGACGGTCCGGATCCCGCGCAGCGCGGTCACCGCCGCCATCGGCACGGCCGCGGCTTCCTCGAAGGTGAGCCCGGCGGGTTTCGGCACCAGCAGGTCGGGGGTGGTGCACGCGAACTCGGCGAAGGCGCCCGGGCAGAAGCCCAGCACCTCGTCGCCGGGCCGCAGCCCGTCCACCCCGGCACCGACCGCCGCCACCTCCCCGGCCGCGTCGATCCCGGCCACCCGGGACTTCGGCCGGGTCAGGCCGACCCCTCCCGTCAGCCGCGCCACATACGGGTCGCCGCGCAGCAGATGCCAGTCGTACGGATTGACGGCCGCTGCCCGCACCCGTACCAGCACCTGGCCCGGACCGGCCGCCGGCGGCTCGATCTCCGCAGGCCGCAGCACGTCCGGCGGCCCGAACCGGTCCTGGACGATCGCCTTCATCGGGATCTCCCCCCTTGTGGTGTACGGCGTACACCCTCTTGAGGGCAAGGTAGGTGTACGCCGTACACCCGTCAAGGGGCCGGGTGCGGGTTCGAAAGGAGTTCAGGAAGCGTTCCGGAGCAGCCGGTCAAGGCCGTCGAGCGTCAGGTCCAGGGCGAACTCGAACTCGAACTGGTCGTCGCAGCCGGAGCCGACGACCGACTCCGGGTCGTGGGCGACCGCCATGGCCAGTTCGGTGAGGTGCGGGAAGCGCGCGGCCATCTCCTCGGCCGGCAGCGCGTCCGCGTCCGGGGCCCGGCCGGGCTTGTCCTCGAACAGCTCCTGCGAGAAACCCAGCAGCCGGCTGCCCATCACATGCAGCGCGTGATGGACCAGACCGATCGGGAACCCGCCGGCCCGGAAGATCCCGACCATCGAGTCCAGGTACTCCAGCAGGGCCGGGGTCGGGGTGGCCCGCGCCTTCATGCGCGCCTCGATGACCGCGGGCGCCCACGGGTGGCGCAGCAGCATGCGGCGGGCCGACAGCACGCGGCGCCGTACGGCTTCCTTCCAGTCGATGCCGGGCGTCGGGGGATCGATCTCACCCACCAGGACGTCGATCATCCCGTCCAGCAGCTCGTTCTTGTTGGCCACGTGCTTGTACAGCGCCATGGGTACGACACCCAGCGCCTGCGCGATCCGGCGCATGCTGAGCGCGTCGACGCCCCCGTCGTCGGCGAGGGCGACGGCCGCGCCCAGCACCCGCGTCCGGCTCAGGGGAACCCGCGGCTGTGCGACGGCACCGGCCTGCGTGGCCATCTCGACCAACCCCTCTCACCGGCCATCCGCCGAATCTACAGGGCCCGCCGAACGCGGCGGCGGCCCGATCACCGCCAGGTCGGCATGACCGCGGCCGGGTAGCGGGAACCGGCCGCTCCCCGCGGCAGGATCTCCTGGATGCGGACGAGGTCCCCGGGCGTCAGGTCGACGTACGCGGCGGCCACGTTCTCCGCCACCCGACGCGGGCTGCGGGTGCCCGGGATGGGCACGATGTCGTCGCCCTGCGCGAGCAGCCAGGCCAGCGCCAGCTGGGTGACCGTGACGCCCTTGCTCTCCGCCAGGGTGGTCAGCCGCTGTACCGCCGCGACGTTCTTCTCGTAGTTGCCGGGCCGCCAGCGCTCGTCGATGGTGTGCCGCATGTCGTCGGCGTCGTACTCCGCGGCCGGCTTGACGGCGCCGGTGAGGAAGCCGCGCCCGAGCGGGGAGTACGGCACGAAACCGATGCCCAGTTCCCGGACCACGGGCAGCACCTCGGCCTCCACGGCCCGTTCGAACACCGAGTACTCGGTCTGGAGCACCGAGACGGGGTGGACGGCATGGGCGCGGCGGATGGTCTCGGGCCCGGCCTCGCTCAGCCCGAAGTAGCGGACCTTGCCTTCGGCGATCAGCTCGCCGACCGTGCCCGCCACGTCCTCGATGGGGACGTCCGGGTCCACGCGGTGCTGGTACAGCACGTCGATACGGTCCGTGCCCAGGTGGCGCAGGCTGGTCTCGGTCACCTCCCGGATGTGCTCGGGGCGGCTGTCCAGGGCGTGTCCGATCCGGGCCGGATCGGAGAGGTCGAAGCCGAACTTGGTCGCGATCAGGATCTCGTCGCGGAAGCCCTTCACCGCGCGCCCCAGCAACTGCTCGTTGCTGCCGGTGCCGAGGCCGTACAGCTCGGCCGTGTCGAAGAGGGTGACCCCGAGTTCGTGGGCCCGGTGGAGGGTGGCGACGCTGCTCCGCTCGTCCGGGGCGCCGTACGCCATCGTCATGCCCATGGTGCCCAGACCGATCGCCCCGGCCGTGAGGCCCTGGGTGCCGAGGGTGCGCCGGGGAAGGTGTGTGGTGTGCTCTGCCATGCCGTCCACGCTAGGGACGCGACGCCCGGGAGGCATGGGCTGTCGGTCGCATAGGATTGCCTGATCCTCTCAGGAACGGAGTGCGCTGTGCTGGACCGACTCGTCGCGGCCGTCGACCGGCACTGTGTCGCGTCGGGTTCGGACACCGCGGTTCCCCGGCTCTCCCTGGCCGTGGTCGACGAGCCCGTCGAGCCCGCCCATCTCCTCTACGAGCCGACGATCTGCTTCGTCGCCGCCGGCACGAAACGCACCACCGCGGGCGAACTGGTCCGGGTCGCCGGCCCCGGCCAGATGCTCCTCACCACCATCGACCTGCCCGTCACCGCCGACCTGGAGCAGGTGCCGTACCGGTCCGCGTCCCTGCGTCTCGACGGCGAGGCGTTCGCAGAACTGCTGGTGGAGCTGGACGAGACGGGCCGGCCCACCCCGGCGGCCGCCTCCGCGCACGTCGCCGCGCCGATGTCCCCCGAACTCGCCGACGCGGTCACCCGCTGGGTCCGGCTCCTCGACACCCCCGACGACATCCGTCCCCTCGCCGGCCGTATCGAGAGCGAGATCCTCTACCGGCTGCTGCGCAGCGCCCTCGGCCCCGTCCTGAGCCAGTGGTCGCTGGCCGACTCCACCACGACCCGGGTGCGCGAGGTGACCCGCTGGATCCGCGCCCGTTACGCGGAGCCGCTCAGCATCGACGAGATCGCCGCGGTGGCGCACATGAGCGCCGCGAGCCTGCACCGGCACTTCAAGGCGGCCACCGGCATGAGCCCGCTCAGGTACCAGAAGCACCTGCGTCTCCAGGAGGCCCGGCGCCGCCTGGCCGTCGGCGACGCCACGGCGGCTCAGATCGCCCAGGCCGTCGGCTATGTCAGCCCCACCCAGTTCAACCGCGAGTACCGCAGCGCCTACGGCCTCCCGCCGGTCCAGGACGCGGCGCGCCTGCGCGCCGGACTGGCCCGGACGGGCCCCGCGCCGACGGGGTCGTGACCGCGCGGGCGCCGTCCGCCGTCACATTTCTCTGCCGGGGTCCGTCAGTGCAGTGACAGCGACACCGAAGCGCTCACTGAGGAGACGGCGATGGAAGCACGTTCGATCACGGCAGAGGTTCCGACGGCCCCGCGGATGTCCGACGATCCCGCGCAGCTCGTCCCCGAGTTGGCGGACGTGTCGGCGGCGCTGTTCCGGGCCACCGGCAACGGCTCGGTACCGCGCCCGACGATCAGCCTGGTCCAGCTGCGGGCCGGTCAGATCGTCGGCAGCACGTACCTGACGGTCCTGCACACGGGGTTCCTGCGGAAGGCGGGGGAGTCGGAGGAACGGATCACGTCGGTGGCGTCATGGCAGGACTCGCCGTACTTCACGGCCGCGGAACGGGCCGCGCTGGCTCTGACGGAGGCGGTGCTGCGGCCTTCGGCGGGCGGCGAGCGGGTCCCCGACGAGCTGTACGCGCAGGCGGCCGAGGTGTACGAGCCGAAAGCCCTCGCCACCCTGATGTTCGTGATCGGCCAGGTCAACTTCTTCATCCCGGTCGCCCTGATCGCCAAGCCGGTACCGGGGCGGGCGTTCAACGCGCCGTGGAAGTGACGACCCGCTGCGCACCCCAGGAGCCCGCGCCCGCCCGTAGCCGCACTGACCGTATTGGGCATACTGTCGGCTGATCGTTTGATCGCCGCGTGGCGGTCGTCCCGGGACCGGCCGGAAAGCGGTGGTCTCCGGAAACGCGCGGAGTGGGGGGATCGTTGTGGGGCTGATGGACCGCATCCGCGGTGAGTTCATCGACATCGTCGAGTGGACCGACGACGGCCGGGACACCATCGTGTGGCGCTTTCCGCGCTACGGCAACGAGATCAAGATGGGTGCCCGGCTCGTGGTGCGCGAGTCGCAGGTGGCCGTCTTCGTCAACGAGGGACGGCTGGCCGACGTCTACGAGCCGGGCACGTACACCCTCTCGACCCAGAACATGCCGGTCCTGTCCACGCTGAAGGGCTGGAAGCACGGGTTCGAGTCGCCGTTCAAGGCCGAGGTCTACTTCGTCACCACCCGGCAGTTCACCGACTTCAAATGGGGCACCCAGAACCCGGTGATCCTGCGGGACGCCGAGTTCGGCATGGTCCGGGTGCGCGCCTTCGGCACCTTCGCCGCCCAGGTGGTGGACGCCGCCGCGCTGCTGCGCGAACTCGTCGGCACCGACCCGCAGTTCCGCACCGAGGAGGTCGGCGAGCACCTGCGGCAGCTGATCGTCTCCAAGCTGGGCTCCGCGCTGGGCTCGTCCGGCGTGCCGCTGCTGGACCTCGCCGCCCGGCAGGACGGCATCGGGCAGCAGCTGGCCAAGACGCTGACCCTGGAGCTGTCCGCCACCGGCATCGCCATCCCCCGGTTCTACATCGAGAACATCAGCGTCCCGCCCGAGGTCGAGGCGGCGATCGACACCCGCTCCCGGATGGCGATCACCGGCAACCTGGACGACTACGCCAAGCTCCAGGCGGCCGACGCGATCCCGATCGCCGCTGCCAACCCCGGCACCGGCGGCGACGCCCTCGGGCTGGGCGTGGGCATGGCGCTGGGCCAGCGGATCGTGCAGAGCACGTCCGGTGCGGCGGCTGCCCCGGCGGCGCAGGCCCCGGCGCAGCCCGCCCCCGCCCCCGCCCCCGCCTCCGCCGACGTCCCGCCGCCGCTGCCCACCGCGCCGCGCTGGTTCATCGCGGTCGGCGGACAGCAGCAGGGCCCGTACGACGAGAGCGCGCTGGCCGGGCAGGTGGCGGCCGGCCACCTGACCCGGACCACCCTGGTCTGGCGCAGCGGGCAGGCCACCTGGCAGCCCGCGGACCAGGTCCCGGAACTGACGTCGCTGCTCGCCGACGTCCCGCCGCCGCTGCCCCCGCAGGGCTGAGCTCCGCCACCCGGAACCTCCCGGCAACAGGGCACAAGGAGAAGTGAGTTGACGGATCAGGACGTCGTGCCGGCGCCCGACCGGGCGTTCCGGTGCGAGGCGTGCGGCGGGGTCAGCGAGTACGCGCCCGGGACGTACGTGCTGCGCTGCCCGTACTGCAAGCACGAGCAGGACATCACGCCGATACCGCGGCAGGTGACCGAGCACCCGATCGAGGAGCTGGCCGCGCTGCCCCGCCGGGCACCCGCACCGGTCCGGGTGAAGGTGTACACCTGCCCCGGCTGCCACGCGGCGACCGAGAGCGACACGCTCAGCGACAAGTGCCAGTTCTGTGGCACCCCGCTGGTCGCGGACGCCTCCGACACCGAGCGGGTGGTACCCGAGGCGGTACTGCCCTTCGGAGTGGGCCGTGAGCAGGCCCGCGAGGCGCTGGCGAAGTGGACCAAGTCCCGCTGGTTCGCGCCCGACGAGCTGAAGAAGGTCACCGAGGCGGAGACCTTCCGGGGCAGCTACCTGCCGCACTGGACGTACGACGCGCAGACCACCACCTGGTACACCGGCGAACGCGGCGAGCACTACTGGGTGGAGGAGGAGGACTCCGAGGGCCGCAAGCGGCAGGTGCGGCACACCCGCTGGCATCACGCGTCCGGGACGGTCGGCCGGTTCTTCGACGACGTGCTGGTGCCCGGCAGCGGCCAGGTGCCGGTGAAGGAACTGGACAAGCTGACCCCCTGGCCGTTGGAGGAGACGGTTCCCTACCAGGAGGAGTACCTGGCGGGCTTCCGCACCGTCCGGTACGACGTCGAGCCGGAGGCCGGCCTGGAGGCGGCGAAGGCGCGCATGGCGCCGGTGATCCGCGCCGACTGCCTGCGGGACATCGGCGGCGACGAGCAGCGGGTGCACTCGATGTCCACCGCCTACAGCGGCCTCACCTACAAGCTGGTACTGCTGCCCGTCTGGTTCCTGACCTACCTCCACGCCGGCAAGGCGTGGCCGGTGATGGTCAATGCCCGTACCGGCGAGGTCATCGGAGAACGGCCCTACAGCGCGGTGAAGATCACCCTGGCGTCGGTGGCCGCCGCGCTTCTGATCGCCCTGGTGGTGCTGCTCGTGATGATGCTGCGCAATTGAGGGCCTCGACGAAGGAGGCGAAGGACGCGGGCGGGAAGGTGACGGTACCGGCGGTGGGGTCCTTGGAGTCGCGGACGGATATGCGGGTGGGGGAGTTCGCTATCTCTACGCAGGAGTCGCCGTCGCCGGGTCCGGAGTAGGACGACTTCCGCCAGGTGTCCATGGGGGTGCCTCACAGCTCTTTCGCCAGCTTGTGGATGAAGTCGCGTGAGCGCTCGGGGTCGAGCGACGCGGCTTCCACCTTATGAAAGAGCGTTCGAAAGGCGCCCAGCTGGGCCTCGGAGTCGATGAAGGCGGCGCCGTGCGGGCCGTCGCGGACGACTGTGTCCAGCTTCGGTACCGAGCCTCCCGCGTACGTCATGGCGCTCGCGGCGCTGGTGAACCCCTCCAGGCGGAAGGGGATGACGCGGACGGTGACGTGTTCCGCTTCCGAAGACTCCACGACCTGCGCGAGTTGAGCCCGTGCGGTGTTGCGGTCGCTGACCATGATGCGCAGCGCGGCCTCGTGCACGACCGCCTCGTACGGGGTGTGCGCCAGGGTTGCCGCGCGGCGCATCCGATGCCGAACACGCAACTCGACTTCCTCAGCGGGGAGTTCCGGAACCCGATCGGAGAAGACGGCGCGTGCGTAGTCCGCCGTCTGAAGAGGTCCGGGGATGAACAGGAACTGGACCTCCTGCAGGAACGTGGCATGGTGCTCAAGCTCGGCGAGGTTGAGGAACGGTGTCGGCAACAGCTCCCGGTACTCCTCCCACCAGCCCTTTGTGCGATCGGCGGCCATGGTCGCCAACGCGTCGATCAACTCGGAGTCCCCGCAGGAGTAGTTCGCCGCGAGACGCCGTAGCCGCTTCTCGCTCACGCCCGCGATGCCGGACTCGATCTGGCTGATGACCGGAGCGGTGACCCCGAGCAGAGCTGCTGCCTCCCGTGCCGTGAGACCTGCCGCGTCCCGGAGCCTGCGCAGCTCGACCGCCAGTCGCAACTGGCGCGCTGTCGGCTCGCTCCTCAGTGCCATCGACTGCCTCCCAAGGCGCTTGAGTGCGTGGCTCGTTCGGCGTCACTTTACGGGAGCGACTTGCGGCGCATAAACAATTATCCCTACCGTCGGTGACGTAACGCACACGCTGCGGAAGTGCACCGCACCGTTCTGGTGCGGCGATGCCACCGTGTGTGAAATCCCCTTCACCTGACCGGAGTTGATGACGCATGCCCGAGACCTGGGACTACACGCTCTACGTACCCAACGACCTGAGAGCGGTGACGATCTCCCGTCGTACTCTGCGCCTGATCCTGACGATGCACGGGTTGATCGGGCTGGTGGACACGGCGGAGCTGCTGGCGGCGGAGCTGGTGTCGAATGCCGTGCGGCACACGAAGGGGCCGGCCGCGTTGAGGGTCCGGCGTTCCCCGGAGGGCGCCGTGTGGATCGGGGCGTGGGATGCGGATCCCGTGCCTCCGGAGCCGCCGGGGTCGTTGGAGGTGGTGACGGACCGGGAACAGGGGCTGGGGCTGGGGCTGGTGGTGGCGTGGGCGGACTGCTGGGGCTGGCAGCCGTCCGCTCGGTTCGGGGAGCGGGGCAAGTTCGTGTGGTGCGAGTTGGGGGTGGCGTGATGGTGGGGTCGTCGCATGAGGCGTTGCATCGGATCTTCCAGAAGGATCCCGGGCTGCTGACGCATGCGTTACAGCGGGTACTGGGCGTTCCGTTTCCGGAGCCTCGGGAGATCGCGGCGATGAATGTGGACCTGACGGAGATCGAGCCGGTCGAGCGTCGGGTGGACACGTTGTTGCGGGCGGAGACGGAGGAGGGGACGTATCTGCTGGTGGTCGAGTCGCAGGGGAAGCCCGACGACCGTAAGCGGGGGAGCTGGCCTTATTACCTGTCGTACCTGTATGAGAAGTACCGGTGCGAGCCGGTACTGATCGTGACCACCCAGAGCAGCGCGACGGCGAAGTGGGCGGCGCAGCCGATCCAGCTCGGTTTCCCGGGGTGGGAGTCGATGACGGTGCGTCCGCTGGTGCTGGGGCCGGACAACGTTCCGGTGATCGCGGATGAGCGGGACGCCGTACGGGACGTACCCCTTGCGGTGCTGTCGGCCATGACGCATGGGCGGGGGCGGCAGGCCCCGGCCATACTGGAATCGCTCGCAGCCGCCCTGAAGACCATCGACCGTGACAGTGCCGCGGTGTTCGTGCAGTTCGTCGACTCGTGCCTGGTCGATCCCCAGGCGAAGCAGATGTGGAGGGACCTGATGACGGACATCCAGTACTTCTGGCGGCATCCGCTGGCGGAGCAGGTGCGCGAGGAAGGCCGCGAGGAAGGCCGCGAGGAAGGCCGCGAGGAGGGGCGTGTCCAGCAGTGTGCCGAGATGGTTCTGCGGCTTCTGGAGTGGCGGGGCGTGCCGGTCAGTGACCCGGTGCGCGAGCGGGTGGACGCTTGCACCGATCTCGACCAGCTCGAAATCTGGGCCCAGCGTGCGGTGCACGTCACCGACGCCGCGGAGCTGTTCGTCGAGGGGTGAACGTCGGGGCCGCCCGCTTCCTTGCAGTGTCGTGCCTCCGCGAGCCGCCTCAAGGGCGCTGCGCGTCGCCTGCGGCGATGACCCTTCGGGTCACCCTTGACCCGGCTCGCTCCGGCACGGGTGAGAAGCGAGCGGGCGGCCTGGGAAGGCGGGGGCCCGGCGGGGTTTGCGGGTGCCGCGCGCTGCGTGCTCGCCGTCGGTCGGCGGGCGCGGGCGCGGCTCGTCCGTACGCGGAGATTCTGGCGGCTTGCGGTGAGTGGTGGGTGGTGGGCGGTGGGTGGTGGGTGGGTGGGTGGTAATTGGTGGATTTGTGCCGTCGGGGTGAGCGGAGGACGGGGGGTAGGGGTGGCACGAATCCTCCGATCGAAGGGCCGTGGCCTGAGGGGCGGGGCGGGCGCAGAGGGAGGTGTCCCATGGCGCCGTCTGGGAAGTCGGTGGGTACAGCCTGCCGCGTACGGTCGCGGCGTGGACGGAGGGCGGCCTCAGGTGCGTACCGTCGGAGTGGAGGAAGAGCTTCTGCTCGTCGACCCGGTGACCGGCGAGCCCAAGGCGTCGGCCGCGGCCGTGCTGGCGCGGGCCTCGCTGGCCGATCCCGGGCAGGACGTGTTCGAGAAGGAGCTCTACGGGCAGATGCTGGAGTTCGCCACCCAGCCGCAGTCGGACATGGCCGAGCTGGGGGAGGAGATCATCCGGTGTCGTAAGGAGGCCGCCCGGCTCGCCGGGGAGCTCGGGTGCGCCGTCGTCGCGCTTGCCTCTTCGCCGCTGCCCGTCAGCCCCTCCATCAGTGTGAACCCGCGCTACCAGTGGCTGGCCGAGCGGTACGGCATCGCCACCCGGGACCAGCTGGTGTGCGGATGCCATGTGCACGTTGCCGTGGAGTCCGACGAGGAGGGGGTGGCGGTGCTCGACCGCATGCGGCCGTGGCTGCCGGTGCTCGTCGCGATCAGCGCCAACTCGCCCTTCTGGCAGGGCAACGACACCGGATACGCCAGCTATCGCAGCCGGGTGTGGTCGCGCTGGCCGTCGGCCGGTCCGGTGGAGCTCTTCCGGTCCGCCGAGCGCTACCACCGGCTGGTGGCGGACATGGTGGCCACCGGCGTCATCCTGGACGAGGGGATGGTCTACTTCGACGCCCGGCTGGCCCGGCGCTATCCGACCGTGGAGATCCGGGTCGCGGATGTCTGCCTGCGTGCCCGGACCGCCGTCCTCGTGGCCACCCTCGCCCGTGCGCTGGTGGAGATCGCTGGGCGGGAGTGGCGGGGCGGGCGCGAACCCGCCGATCACGGGGTGGGGCTGCAGCGGCTGGCCGCCTGGCAGGCCGCTCGGTCGGGGCTCGGCGGGGAGCTGCTGGATCCCGGCACGCTGCGGCCCCGGGCGGCACCTGCCGTACTGGACGCACTGCTCGCGCACACCGGGGACGCCCTCGCCGGCAGCGGTGACCTGGCGGCCGTGGAGGAGAGCGTCGAGCGGCTGCTGCGGGACGGCAACGGCGCCGAGGAGCAGCGGGAGCTGCTGGCGGGCACCGGGAGCCTGCGGGACGTCGTCACCGGGTGCGTGCAGCGCACCCAGGAATGACGCGCCCAGCGACCCGCACCTCGCCTCGCCCCTCGCCCGGCGCCCGCTCAGCCCGGCTTGCGGGCCAGGACGAATGCCCGGGGGTACTTCTCCGACTCCACCGGCTCCCGGATCAGGGTCGCCGCCACGTCCAGGCCCGCCTTGGCGAGCATGTCGCCGACCGCGTACGCGGGGCGCCAGTAGTAGCGCAGGTCGATCTCGTGGCCGAAGCGTTCGGTGAGGTGGAGGCCGGGCGTTTCGCCCTTCTGGAAGGACAGCAGGACGTGGCCGCCGGGGACCAGGGCGCGGTGGAAGCCGGCGAAGGTCGCCGGGAGGTGGTCGTCCGGGACGTGGATGATCGAGTAGAGGGCGAGGATGCCGCCGAGGGTCTCGTCGGGCAGCTCCAGGGACGTCATGGAGCCCCGGTGGAAGCGCACGGCGGGGTGGGCCTCGCGGGCCAGGCTGACCATGGCGGGGGAGAGGTCGATGCCGAAGGCCGGGACTCCCAGGTCGTTGAGGTGGGCCGTGATGTCGCCGGGGCCGCTGCCCAGGTCGGCCACCGGGGCGGTGCTGTTCGCCTTCACCAGCGCGGCGAAAGCGGCGATCATGGACATGTCTACCGGCCGTTCGGGGAGGCCGGGGAAGGCGGCGGAGTAGTCCTTGGCGATCGCGTCGTAGGACGTACGGGTGGTCTGTATGAAGTCGGGCGTCTCCGAGTCCGTCACGGTCGCGCACGCTACCGGGCGGACGTGGCCCGCGTGGCGAAGTCGCGGTTGCGGCTCGGTCCCGTTTCGGTAGGTGGACAGGACCGGCGTGATCGTCGCCAGGCGTGGTATGCGTGGAAGAGGAAACATAGGTGTTACCCAGCCACGTCCGAGGTCATGCGTCCGCGGTCAGATTTTCTTCCCCTAACGGGCTGAACTTTTGTTGATCTCGGGTCAGTTGACCCTTCGGGCGTCCTACCCTTCAGAGGGTGAACCAATTGATGTCCACAGAGACCGAGGCCGACCTTCCCGGGGATGTGCTCCCCGGCGTGCTCAGCGAGGAACTGCACGCCGAACTCGTCGCCTTCCGCCGCGACCTGCACATGCATCCCGAGCTAGGCAACCAGGAGTTCCGCACCACGGCCGCCATCAAGGAACGGCTGGAGAAGGCCGGTCTCCGGCCGCGCGTCCTTCCGTCGGGGACCGGACTCATCTGTGACATCGGGCCGGTCGGGGACGGGCTTCCGGTGCTGGCCCTGCGCGCCGACATCGACGCCCTGCCCATCCCGGACATGAAGGCCGAGTGCTCGTACCGGTCCACCGTGCCGGACCGGGCGCACGCCTGTGGGCATGACGTGCATACGACAGTGGTGCTGGGCGCCGGTCTGGTCCTCGCCGACCTGCACGAGCGCGGGCAGCTGCCGCGGCCCGTACGGCTGCTCTTCCAGCCCGCCGAGGAGGTGCTGCCCGGCGGTGCCGCCGACGCCATCGAGGCCGGGGTGCTGGACGGGGTGGGGCGGATCATCGCCGTGCACTGCGACCCCCGGGTGGACGTGGGGCGGATCGGGCTCAGGACCGGTGCCATCACCAGCGCCTGCGACCGGATCGAGGTGTCCCTGGACGGGCCCGGCGGGCACACCGCACGCCCGCATCTGACGACCGACCTGGTCACCGCCGCCGCCCGGGTCGCCGTCGACGTGCCCGCGCTCATCGGGCGGCGCGTCGACACCCGGAGCGGGCTCGCCGTGACCTGGGGCCGGATCGAGTGCGGGCACGCGCCCAACGTGATCCCGCAGCACGCCGAGCTGTCCGGGACCGTGCGCTGCCTGGACCTGGCGGCCTGGCGGACGGCGCCGGACGTCGTGCACGCGGCGATCGACGAGGTCGCGACCCTGCACCGGGCCAAGTCCGAGATCAACTACGTGCGCGGGGTACCGCCGGTCGTCAACGACCCGGTGATCACCGAGCTGCTGCGGGACGCGATGACCGCCCGGCGCGGCACCGAGTCCATCGAGACCACCGAGCAGAGCCTCGGCGGCGAGGACTTCTCCTGGTACCTGGAGCACGTGCCGGGCGCGCTGGCGCGGCTCGGGGTGCGCACGCCGGGCGAGCGGACCGCGCGCGATCTGCACCAGGGCGACTTCGACGCCGACGAGCGGGCCATCACCGTCGGGGTGGAGCTGTTCACGGCCGCCGCCCTGATCGACGCGACCATGTAGTCGTATCGGCGGAAGTCGTATCAGACGGCGGGAGAAACGGTCAGCTTGCCGCATCCGCCGCCGTACTGCCCGCAGGGGGCGAAGGGGTGCCCGTTCGGTGCCCCTTCGCCCCCTTGTGTCACCCCGCCGTAACCGTTGGTCTCCGCTTGTAACCCGGAGTCGGCACGGTTCGATAACGGCCCGGAGAAACCCCGTTCCCCTCCCCTTCTACGCGCGTTACTGTGCGCCGAAATCGCCACCGAGGGTGGACGGTTGGGGAAGCGGACCGATGACGGTGCCGTGGGGACGAAGGGGTGCTTGCTGTGCGTTATATCTCGGGTCGGAAAACTCGGTTCTCCCAAGCTGCGGTGACCGTTGCCGTCATCGCCCTCGCGGCCGCCGGATGCGGCAAGTCCAGTTCGGACAGTGGTGCCACCAGCACCAACTCGTCCGGCAAGTACAACGGCAAGGGCATCGGCCTCGCCTACGACATCGGCGGCAAGGGCGACCAGTCCTTCAACGACGCCGCCTACGCCGGTTTCCAGAAGGCCGAGAAGGACTTCGGCATCAGCGGCCGGGACATCGAGCCGCAGGACGGCGAGTCCGACGCCGACAAGGTGCAGCGCCTCGACACGCTCGCCAAGGCCGGCTACAACCCGATCATCGGGGTCGGCTACTCCTACGCGCCCGCCGTCAAGGAGGTCGCGGCCAAGTACCCCAAGATCACCTTCGGCATCATCGACGACAACGAGGTGACGGCGAGCAACGTCGTCGACATGGTCTTCGCGGCGGAGCAGTCGTCGTACCTCGCGGGTGTGGCCGCGGCGTCCGCCACCAAGAAGGACCACATCGGCTTCATCGGCGGCGTCGACATCCCGCTCATCCACACCTTCGAGGCGGGCTTCGACCAGGGCGCCAAGTCGGTCAACCCCAAGATCAAGATCGAGTCGCAGTACCTGACCCAGACGGCCCAGGAGGGCGGCTTCTCCAGCCCCGACAAGGGCAAGGCCGCGGCGCAGGGGCAGATCGACGCCGGTGCCGACGTCATCTACCACGCGGCCGGTCTCTCCGGCCAGGGCGTGATCGAGGCCGCCTCCACCGCCAAGGTGTGGGCGATCGGTGTCGACTCCGACCAGTACAGCCAGAGCGCGCTCGCCAAGTACAAGGACTACATCCTCGGCTCCGCTCTGAAGAACGTCGGCGGCGCCGTGTACGACCTGGTGAAGTCGGTCCACGAGGGCAAGCCGGAGAGCGGTGTCGTCAACGGCACCCTCAAGACCGGTGGCGTCGGCTTCGCGGACACCAACCCGAAGTACAAGGCTCTGACCAAGGTCGTCGCCGCCGTCGACAAGGCCAAGCAGGACATCATCGACGGCAAGGTCACCGTCAACACCAAGTAATGCGACATATATATACGGCCGGGTGATCACCCGGCCGTATACAGACGGCTAGGGACGGCCGGAGGTGCGGCCGCCCGCCTGCCGTTGCAGTTCATGCGCCCCTTGCCTACCGCAAGGGGCGTACTGCTGTGCGTAGCCTTGGCCGTGACTGTGGCCACAGCTAGATAACGGACCGGACATTGGGGGTTTTCCGTCTGGTCTACGCGCGTTACGCTGCCGCGGAACCAGCGCCTGGTTTGGGCGCTTGCACGAAGGAGTCTCGTTCCATGCGCCGGGTGTCCCGTATTGCCGTTGCAGGCGTTGCAACCGCAGCCCTCGCCGTCACCGTTTCAGCGTGCGGCAGCTCGTCCAGCTCGTCCAGCTCGTCCACCGGCAAGGGGGGCGCGTCCAAGGGCGTCGGCCTCGCGTACGACGTCGGCGGCAAGGGCGACCAGTCCTTCAACGACGCCGCGTACGCCGGCTTCCAGAAGGCCGACAAGGACTTCGGCGTCACCGGCCGGGACGTCGAGCCGCAGGACGGCGAGACCGACGCGGACAAGGTGCAGCGGCTGGAGACCCTGGCCCGCGCCGGCTACAACCCGGTGATCGGTGTCGGCTTCGCCTACGCGCCCGCCGTCAAGGAGGCCGCCGCGAAGTTCCCGAAGGTCAGCTTCGGCATCATCGACGACAACGAGGACCAGGCGAGCAACGTCGCCGACATGGTCTTCCACGAGGAGCAGTCCTCGTACCTGGCCGGCGTCACCGCCGCGCTGACCACCAAGTCGAACACCGTCGGCTTCATCGGCGGCGTGGACGTCCCGCTGATCCACAAGTTCGAGGCGGGCTTCGAGCAGGGCGTCAAGGACACCAAGAAGAACATCACGGTCAAGGCCCAGTACCTGACCCAGACGGCCCAGGAGGGCGGCTTCTCCAGCCCCGACAAGGGCGAGGCCGCCGCCGAGGGCCAGATCGGCGCCGGTGCCGACGTGGTCTACGCCGCCGCCGGTCTCTCCGGCCAGGGCGTCATCAAGGCCGCCGCCGCGCACAAGGTGTGGGCGATCGGCGTCGACTCCGACCAGTACAACCAGGCCGCGCTGTCGAAGTACAAGAACTACATCCTGACCTCGGCCCTCAAGAACGTCGAGGGCGCGGTGTACGACCTGGCCAAGTCCGTCATCAAGGACAAGAAGCCGCTGTCCGGCGAGATCCGCGGCTCCCTGACCAACGGCGGCGTCGGCCTGGCCGACTCCAACCCGGTCTTCAAGAACAACGCCACCCTGCAGGCCGCGATCAAGAAGGCCGAGGCCGGCATCAAGGACGGCTCGATCACGGTCAAGACCTCCTGACACAGGGGTCATGACCTTGTCGTAGGCATGGTCAAAAGAACGCTGTAATGGCAGCGTTACGGCCACGGAACGGGGTGCGGGAAGGATGACCTTCCCGCGCCTCTGCCGTAGATCCGGCACCTTCGGACGATCTACGGCAGGGACACACCCCGTTCGCGCGGCAGAATGCTCGGAACGGATCGAGAGCCGGAAAAGCTCGGTCAGGTCCGGGCACTATTTAAAGCAGGGGCGCTACGCGCGTAGAGCGGCCCCTTTCCCTAGGAGAGTGCGCCATCGACGCGTCCAGCAGCCCTCCGCTCACCGCAGAGACGACAGCCGCGGTCGAGCTGGCGGGGATCACCAAGCGATTCCCGGGTGTCGTAGCCAACCACGACATCCACCTGTCCGTCCGCAAGGGCACCGTGCACGCCCTGGTCGGTGAGAACGGGGCCGGCAAGTCGACCCTGATGAAGATCCTCTACGGCATGCAGAAGCCGGACGAGGGCACCATCGCGATCGATGGCGAGCAGGCCGTCTTCTCGTCCCCGGCCGACGCCATCGCGCGCGGCATCGGCATGGTCCACCAGCACTTCATGCTGGCGGACAACCTGACGGTCCTGGAGAACGTCGTGCTCGGCAGCGAGAAGCTGTACGGCATCGGCGGCAACGCCCGGAAGAAGATCAAGGAGATCTCCGACCGGTACGGCCTCGGCATCCGCCCGGACGTCCTGGTCGAGGACCTCGGCGTCGCCGACCGGCAGCGGGTGGAGATCCTCAAGGTCCTCTACCGCGGCGCCAACACCCTGATCCTCGACGAGCCCACCGCCGTCCTCGTCCCGCAGGAGGTCGACGCACTCTTCGACAACCTGCGCGAGCTGAAGTCCGAGGGCCTGTCGGTCATCTTCATCTCCCACAAGCTCGGCGAGGTGCTGTCCGTCGCCGACGACATCACCGTCATCCGCCGCGGTACGACGGTCGGGACCGCGATCCCCTCCGAGACCACCCCCCGCCAGCTCGCCGAGCTGATGGTCGGCAGCGAGCTGCCCACCCCGGAGACCGCCGAGTCCACGGTCACCGACAAGGCCGTCGTCACCGTCAAGAACCTCACCGTCTACGCCGGCGGCGGCATCGCCTCCCTCGGCGAGGTCGGCGCGCAGCCCGAGACCGCGACGGTCGGCTCGGCCGGCGCCACGGCGCGCGGCGACGTCCTCGACGAGGCCACCACCCCCGGCGCCGCCAAGCGCGTCCTCGACGACGTCTCCTTCACCATCCACGCCGGCGAGGTCATGGGCATCGCCGGTGTCGAGGGCAACGGCCAGACCGAGCTGATCGACGCGCTCATCGGCACCCGGCACGCCGACTCCGGCGCGATCGAGTTCCTCGGCGAGGACATCACCGGCTGGCAGACCCGCAAGCGGCGGGAGTCCGGCGTCGGCTACATCCCCGAGGACCGCCACCGCCAGGGCCTGCTCCTGGAGTCCCCGCTCTGGGAGAACCGCATCCTCGGCCACGTCACCGAGAAGCCCAACGCCAAGGGCTTCTGGCTGGACATCAAGGGCGCCCAGGCCGACACCCGCCGGATCGTCGAGGAGTTCGACGTCCGCACCCCCGGCATCGACGTAACCGCCGCCTCGCTCTCCGGCGGCAACCAGCAGAAGCTGATCGTCGGCCGCGAGATGAGCCACAACCCGAAGTTCCTGATCGCCGCCCACCCCACCCGCGGTGTGGACGTCGGCGCCCAGGCGCAGATCTGGGACCGCATCCGGGACGCCCGCCGCGAGGGCCTAGCCGTGCTCCTGATCTCCGCCGACCTGGACGAGCTGATCGGCCTGTCGGACACCCTGCGGGTGATCTACGACGGGAAGCTGGTCGCCGACGCCGACCCGGCCACGATCACCCCGGAGGAGCTGGGCTCCGCCATGACGGGTGCCGCGTCCGGCCACCTGGAACACGTAGACACCGCCCCAGAAGAACACGAAGGCGCCGCTGGTCCGGAGGACGAGGCCCGATGAAGAAGTTCGACAAGGAGCGGGTGCTCCTCGCGCTGGCCGGCCCGGTCATCGCGCTCGTCCTGGCGATCGCGCTGACCTCGATCGTCCTGCTGGCCTCGAACCGCAACCCGTTCGAGCCGTACGTGCTGATGCTCCAGCAGCTGCCGTACTCGGACATCCAGGTCCTGATCATCAACCAGGCGGCGATGTACTACATCGCGGCCATCGCGGTCGCCCTCGGCTTCCGCATGAACCTGTTCAACATCGGCGTCGACGGCCAGTACCGCCTCGCCGCCGTGATGACGGCCGTGGTCGGCGCCAACGTGGGCCTGCCCGCCTTCCTGCAGATCCCGATGCTGCTCCTGGTCGCCATGCTCACCGGCGCCTTCTGGGCCGGTATCGCGGGCGTCCTCAAGGTCACCCGGGGGGTCAGCGAGGTCGTCGCCACGATCATGCTGAACGCCATCGCCACCAGCGTCATCGGCTACATCACCCTCGCCAACGTGTGGGGCGTCCAGGTCGGCAACAACATGACGACCGGCGTGATGAAGAAGTCCGGCTGGTTCCCCGGCATCAACCTGGGCTCCGACGTCGGCGAGATCTACGGCATGGTCTTCGTCGCCATCGCCCTCGGCATCGGCTACTGGGTCGTCCTCAACCGCACCCGCTTCGGCTTCGACCTCCGTGCCACCGGCGCGTCCGAGTCCGCCGCGGCCGCCTCCGGTGTCGACGCCAAGCGCATGGTCCTGGTCTCCATGCTGATCTCCGGTGCCGTCTCCGGCCTCGCGGGCCTCCCGCTGCTGCTGGGCGACTCCCACACCTACAGCCTCGACTTCCCGGCCGGCCTCGGCTTCACCGCCATCGGCATCGCCCTGCTCGGCCGCAACAACCCGGGCGGCATCGCCTTCGCCGCCCTGCTGTGGGCCTTCCTCGACAAGGCCTCGCCCGCCCTCGACTACGCGACCCCGGTGGCGTACGAGAAGGAGATCGCCACGATCATGCAGGGCCTGATCGTCTTCTCCGTCGTCATCTCCTACGAAGCCGTACGCCAGTGGGGCCTGCGCCGCCAGCAGCGCCAGGTGGGCGCGGAGCTCGCCGCGGCCGCCGCCCAGAACACCAAGAAGGAGGTGGCGGCCTGATGTCCACCGCGACCATCGCCAAGCCGCAGGCGAAGCAGCCCGGCAAGGGCGGCCGCCGAATGTCGCTCCCGGTACTCCTGCTGGTCATCGCGGGCGTCCTGATCCTGACCTCCGCCGTACGCCTGATCACCGGCGCCGACGGCATCACCTCGACCGGCCAGATGTCCACCGCGCTGCGCCTCGCCGTGCCGATCGGCCTCGCCGGTCTCGGCGGTCTGTGGGCCGAGCGCGCGGGCGTCGTCAACATCGGCCTCGAAGGCATGATGATCCTCGGCACCTGGTTCGGCGCCTGGGCCGGCTACCAGTGGGGCCCGTGGGTCGGCGTGGTCTTCGGCATCCTCGGCGGCGCGCTCGGCGCCCTGCTGCACGCCGTCGCCACCGTCACCTTCAACGTCAACCACATCGTCTCCGGTGTGGCCCTGAACATCCTCGCCCTGGGCGCCACCCGCTACCTCTCGAAGTTCACCTTCGAGAACGCCGAGGGCGGCTCCTCCAAGCAGTCCCCGCCGATCGACTCACTAGGCACGTTCAGCGTCCCCGGCCTGTCCGACTGGCTGAACACGCTCAACGAGAAGCACTGGTTCCTGATCTCGGACATCGGCGGCCTGGTCGGCGGCCTGCTGACCGACCTGTCCCCGCTGACGGTGATCGCGGTGGCCCTCGTACCGATCACGTGGTGGGTCCTGTGGCGCACCGCCTTCGGCCTGCGCCTGCGCTCCTGCGGCGAGAACCCGGTCGCGGCCGAGTCCCTCGGCGTCAACGTCTACAAGTACAAGTACATCGCCGTGCTCATCAGCGGTGGCTTCGCGGGCCTGGGCGGCGCCTTCCTCTCCATCGTCGCCTCCAACGTGTACCTCGACGGCCAGACGGCCGGCCGCGGTTACATCGGTCTCGCCGCGATGATCTTCGGCAACTGGATGCCGGGCGGCCTCGCCCTCGGCGCGGGCCTGTTCGGCTACACCGACAGCCTCAACCTGCGCGGCGGCACGGTGAACGTCCACGCGCTGATCCTGCTGATCGCGATCCTGCTGGTGTTCGGCGCCGCCTACCTGGCCTGGCGCAAGAAGTACGTCCCGGCCGTCATCACGATCGTCATCTCGGTCCTGATGTTCATCTGGTACGCCTCCACCAACGATGTCCCGCGTCAGCTCGTGACCGCGACCCCCTACATCGTCACCCTCCTCGTCCTCTCGCTGTCCGCGCAGTCCCTGCGGATGCCGAAGGCGGACGGCCTGCCGTACCGGAAGGGACAGGGCAAGTGACCACCGCGGCCGCCGGCTTCGACTGGGAGTCCCTGCGCACGGAGGCCCGCGAGGCCATGTCCCACGCGTACGCTCCGTACTCCGGCTTCCCGGTCGGGGTCGCGGCCCTGGTGGACGACGGCCGCACGGTCACCGGCTGCAACGTGGAGAACGCGTCGTACGGCCTCGGCCTGTGCGCCGAGTGCGGGCTGGTCTCCCAGCTCCAGCGCACGGGCGGCGGCCGCCTCACGCACTTCACCTGCGTGGACGGCACCGGCGGGCTGCTCGTCCCGTGCGGCCGGTGCCGCCAGCTGCTCTACGAGTTCGGCGGCCCGGACCTCCTCCTGGACACCCCGGAGGGCGTCCTGCCCCTCTCCGAGATGCTGCCCCAGGCCTTCGGCCCGGCCCATCTCACCAAGTAACTCCCGTACGGCCCCTCCGCGTTCGGAGGGGCCGTACGCTTCGCACTTCTTCGAAGGGAACGCCATGGCCACCATGGACGCCATCTCCGTCATCCGCACCAAGCGGGACCGCGGTGAGCTCAGCGACGAGCAGATCGACTGGGTCATCGACGCGTACACGCGCGCCGAGGTCGCCGACGAACAGATGTCGTCGCTCGCGATGGCCATCCTGCTCAACGGCATGAACCGCCGCGAGATCGCCCGCTGGACCGCGGCGATGATCGCGTCCGGCGAGCGCATGGACTTCTCCTCCCTTTCCCGCCCGACCGCCGACAAGCACTCCACGGGCGGCGTAGGCGACAAGATCACCCTCCCGCTCGCGCCCCTCGTCGCCGCCTGCGGCGCGGCCGTCCCCCAGCTCTCCGGCCGGGGCCTCGGCCACACCGGCGGCACCCTCGACAAGCTGGAGTCGATCCCCGGCTGGCGCGCCCTGCTGTCGAATGAGGAGATGCTGTCGGTGTTGGATGGCACCGGCGCGGTGATCTGCGCGGCGGGCGACGGCCTGGCCCCCGCCGACAAGAAGCTCTACGCGCTCCGCGACGTCACCGGCACGGTCGAGGCGATCCCGCTGATCGCCTCCTCGATCATGTCGAAGAAGATCGCCGAGGGCACCGGCTCCCTGGTCCTGGACGTGAAGGTCGGCACCGGCGCCTTCATGAAGACGCTGGCCGATGCCCGCGAACTGGCCTCGACCATGGTGGGCCTCGGCACCGACCACGGCGTGAAGACGGTCGCGCTCCTCACGGACATGTCCACCCCCCTCGGCCTCACGGCCGGCAACGCCCTGGAGGTCCGCGAGTCGGTGGAGGTCCTGGCGGGCGGCGGCCCGGCGGACGTCGTCGAGCTGACCCTCGCCCTGGCCCGCGAGATGCTCGACGCGGCCGGAGTGAAGGACGCCGACCCGGCGAAGGCCCTGGCCGACGGCTCGGCGATGGACGTCTGGCGCCGGATGATCGCGGCCCAGGGCGGCGACCCGGACGCCGTGCTCCCGGTGGCGAAGGAACAGCACGTGATCAAGGCGCCGTCGTCCGGCGTCCTGACCCGCCTCGACGCCTACGGCATCGGCGTCGCCGCCTGGCGCCTGGGCGCCGGCCGGGCCCGCAAGGAGGACCCGGTGCAGGCCGGCGCGGGCATCGAGCTGCACGCCAAGCCGGGCGACCCGGTCACCGCGGGCCAGCCCCTCCTCACCCTCCACACGGACACCCCGGAACGCTTCGAGTACGCGCTCCAGGCGGTCGAGGGGTCGTACGACATCGGAGCGCCGGGTACGGCGTTCACGGCGTCGCCCGTCGTACTGGAACGTATCGCCTGACCAGGGGATTGCTCGATCGAGTGAACGGGACCGGTGGACCTGCACCGGTCCCGTTCGGCATGCTGGGATCGGTGACGCACCGATAGGAGACCGCCGTGAGCGCACTCACCGTCAGCCAGGACCCCGACCAGAACTGGGACGACCTCGTCCGGTACTGGGAGGAGATGGAATGGCCCGAGGGCAGCAAGGTGGAGATCATCGAGGGGATCATCACCGTGTCACCTGCTCCCGCCGTCCGCCACAAGGTGATCGCGGCACGTATCCAGCGTCGCCTCTACTCAGTGATCCCGGAGGAGTGGGAGGTCTTCCAGACCTTGGCGATCTCCGTGCCGTCCCGGCTCGGCATGCTCATCCCGGACCTGGTGGTGACCCGACTGCCGGAGCACCCCGAGGCGGAGTCCCACATCCCGGCCGCGCTGGCCGAGTTGGTCGTCGAGGTGACCTCCAAGTCCAACGCCCGCCACGACCGCGTCAGCAAGCCTGCCGCCTATGCCACCGCGGGCATTCCGCTCTACCTCCTCATCGACCGCTGGGCCCCAGGCGGCCCCACCGCGACGCTCTACGGCGAGCCGAAAGGTGATGTCTACCGGGTCCTCAGCGCGGTCAAGTTCGGCGACCCCCTCAAGCTGCCGGAGCCGTTCGACCTCACGATCGACACCGCCGAGTTCCCCGCCGACTGACCCCCGCCACGCCGATCGTCGTACGTCCCACGCCCCAGTGCCGTACGACGCCCACCGCCACGAACGCGCCCGCCGCCGCTGCCGTGCTCAGGGCCGTCACCAGGAGGCGGCTGGAGAAGATCACCGCCAGGTCTGCCTTCGCGAGGGTGGTGAAGAGCAGGGCGGGGGAGGCGACGTGGAAGGCGAGCTTGGTGAGGACCTCGCGGCCGTTCGCCCCCAGGTGGCCGCCGCGGCCCAGGACGTAGCCGACGGCGATGACGATCGCGATCACCACGAAGCCGCTCAGCACCCCCTGCACGGGACCCCCTTACGGGGGAGGAGACCGTAGGACGTACCGGGCGCTGCTGATCCGTGGGGCATGCAGCCAACCCTCTGGGTCGGTCAGGTGCAGGTCAACGGTGTGATGCTTGTGATCTGCGCGACCGTGCGGGAGCACGCCGTATCTACCGATGAGTTATCAGGGCGTCACCGGTCTACCGCCTCGTGGATGCCGTGACCCCCGCCGTGCTCGTGCTGTCGGGCCCCGCCGCCAGGGACGAGGTGCCGGGGCTCTGCGACGACGTGCGCGAGCTGCTGGCGGTCACCGGCGCCGGAGTCGTCGTCTGCGACGTGGCCGGTCTCGGACCGCCGGGCCTGGCGGCCGTCGACCTGCTGGCCCGGCTGGAGCTGGCGGCCCGGAGGGCGGGAGGGCGGATACGGCTCCGCGACCCCGACCCCGCCCTACGCTCCCTCCTCCGTTTCGTCGGCCTTCGCCTCCAGGTGGAGGGGGAGGCCGAAGAGCGGGAACCAGCGCTTGGTGTCGAGGAAGAAGTGGAACCCGGTCAGCCGGCCGTCTGAGATCTCCAGGACCTGCACGGACCAGGGGCTCCAGCCGCCGGTGTCCGGGTCGGGCTTGTACTGGGCGAACCCGGGCAGGCCGTTGACCTGGACCGGGAACAGCCGCGAGCCCTCGCAGGCGGAGCCGATGGTGGTCATGAAGCCGGTGATGTCGTCGTGGCCGGTGAGCCACAGGTCGAACGGCGGCATCGTCATGACGGCGTCCTCGTGGAGCAGTGCCGTCAGCGCCGTCATGTCGTAGCCCTCGAAGGCCGCGACATAGCGCTCCAGGAGCTTCTGCTGCTCCTCGTCGAGCGGGTCGGAGACCTCGGCGCCGGCGCCCGACTGCCGCTGCTCGGCCAGGGTGGCCCGGGCCCGCTGCAACGCGCTGTTGACCGACGCGACCGAGGTGCCGAGCAGCTCCGCCACCTCGTTGGCCCTCCAGGCCAGCACCTCGCGCAGGATCAGCACCACCCGCTGCTTGGGCGGCAGCTGCTGGAGGGCGGCCATGAAGGCCAGCCGGATCGACTCCTTGGCCACGGCCGCCTCCGCCGGGTCGTCCACCGTCGGCAGCACTCGCGCGTCCGGCACCGGCTCCAGCCAGGTGTTGTCGGGCCGGGGGGAGAGCGCCGCCTGGGCGAGCGGCGTCGACTCGCTCAGGTCCATCGGCCGGGCCCGCTTGCTGCCCGCGCTGAGCATGTCCAGGCACACGTTCGTCGCGATCCGGTACAGCCACGACCGCAGACTGGAACGGCCCTCGAACTTCTCGTAGCTCCGCCAGGCCCGCACCAGGGTGTCCTGCACGGCGTCCTCGGCCTCGAAGGACGAGCCGAGCATGCGGTAGCAGTACCCGGTCAGCTCGGTCCGGTACCTCTCCAGTGCGACGTCCAGCTCCGCAGTCGCCGTGCTGTCACTCATCGTCCGTCCACCCACCCCTGTGGCCGTTCCTGTCCGCGCGCCCTTGCGCTCCAGCACTTCGGAAGCTACAGGAGGGGACTGACAATGGCCCCCGGAGTGGGGAAACGTGCAGGTGAGATGGGGTGCGCCCGCGAACTCGGGTGGTGCGGTTCGCGGGCGGGTGCGGCGTCGTCGTGGTTGCTCGCGCCCACGCGGCGGAAGCCGCATATCCAATACAGCCCCGCGCCCCTGAAAGAAATCAGTGGGCGTTCGCCAGGACCTGCCTGCGCGCGGCCACCGAGCCCAGGACCGTGATCGTCACCACGCCCAGGATCGCGAGCAGTCCTACGCCGACCGTGCCCGACCAGCCCTCGGCGTGGAAGGCCAGCGCGCCCACCGTGCTGCCCGCGCTGGAGCCGATGTAGTACGCGGACTGGTAGAGGGCCGAGGCCTGGGCCCTGCCATGGGTGGCCGTCTTGCTGACCGCCGAGGAGGCCACCGCGTGGCCCGCGAAGAAGCCCGCGGTGATCAGGACGAGGCCCAGCAGGACCAGGGGGAGCGAGTCGGCCAGGGAGAGCAGGAGGCCGCTGGCCGTCGTACCGCCGGCCAGGTAGAGGGACCCGCGGCGGCCGAGCCGGCCCACGAGCCGTCCCGCCGTCGACGCCGACACCGTGCCGACCAGGTACACCAGGAAGATCGAGCCGATGACGCCCTGGGGGAGCGAGAACGGCTCCTCGGTCAGGCGGTAGCCGATCACCGTGTAGACGCCGCCGAAGACGGTCATGAACAGCGCGCCGATCGCGTACAGGCGGCGCAGCAGCGGGTCGGCCAGGTGGTCGCGGACCGTGCCCAGCAGCCGGCGGGGGTGCAGCGAGCCCGCCTTGAAGTGCTGCGGGGCGGGGAGGAGGAGGCGGAAGGCCACCGCGCAGCCGACGGCGATCACACCGATGACGCCCACGGCGACCCGCCAGCCCCACTCCTGCGCGACCCAGCCGGTGATGACCCGGCCGCTCATCCCGCCGACGCTGTTGCCCGCGACGAACAGGCCGATGGCCGTGACCAGCGCCTTCGGGCGGACCTCCTCCGCCAGATACGCGGTCGCCGACGCCGGCAGGCCGGCCAGCGCCGCGCCCTGGACGCCCCGCAGCACCACCAGTACGCCGAGGGACGGCGCGAAGGGGACCAGCAGCCCGACGGTCACCGCCACCGCCAGCGAGGCCGTCATGACCGTACGACGTCCGAAACGCTCTGACAGGGCGCTCATCGGGATGACGAACAGCGCCAGGCCGCCGGTCGCCGCCGCCACCGTCCAGCTCGCGTCGCTCGCGGACATGCCGTAGCCGTCCGAGATCAGCGGGAGCAGGGCCTGCGTGGAGTAAAGGAGGGCGAAGGTCGCGACACCGGCGAGGAAGAGCGCGAAGCTCATCCGGCGGTAGCCGGGACCGCCCGGGGTCAGGCGGGAGTCGGAGGCGGGGAGGGACGGGACGGCGTCCACGGTGGTGGACGCCCCGGTACTGGCGGGAGACATGCTTCGAACGTACGGACCCCCAGGTTGATCCGTCCAATGCATGGAATCGCCATAATCGTTCCCATGGAGCATCAGCAGAGGTCAGCGGAGCGTCTGTCACCGTACAGTGACACAGAAGACATGACGATGTTGCTCGCGCCCCGCCTCGCGTACTTCGCCGGCGTGGCCCGCACGGAGCATGTCACCAGGGCCGCCCAGGAGCTCAACGTCCCCCAGTCCACCCTCTCCCGCGCGATGGCCCGCCTGGAACAGGACCTGGGCGTCGACCTCTTCACCCGGCACGGCCGCACCGTCTCCCTCACCCCCGCCGGCCGCACCTTCCTCACCTCGGTCGAGCGCGCCCTCGGCGAGGTCCGGCGCGCCGCCGACGAGGTACGCGCCGACGCCGACCCCACCACCGGCAAGGTCGCCTTCGGGTTCCTGCACACCATGGGTGCGGAGACGGTCCCGGGCCTGCTCCAGGCGTTCCGGATCGACCACCCGCGCATCCGCTTCAGCCTCGTCCAGAACTACGGCGAGGCGATGATCGAGAAGCTGCGGGCGGGCGAGCTGGACCTGTGCCTGACCTCCCCGGTACCGGACGCCCCGGACCTGGCCGCCCGTCGCCTCGACGAACAGAAGCTGCGTCTGGTGGTGCCCGCGGATCATCCGCTGGCCACCCGCAAGCGCATCCGCCTCGCCGAGGCGGCCGACGAGACCTTCGTGACCCTGGAACCGGGCTACGGTCTGCGCCGCATCACCGACGACCTCTGCAAGGAGGCCGGCTTCCGCCCGCGCGTCGCCTTCGAGGGCGAGGAGGCGGAGACGCTGCGGGGGCTGGTGGCGGCGGGGCTGGGAGTGGCCCTTCTGCCGCCACCGGCCGTCCCCCGCCCGGGAGTCGCCGAACTGACGGTCACGGCCCCGAGGGCGGCGAGAGAAATCGGCGTGGCGTGGCTGGAGGGCCACCCGGACACCCCGCCGGTGGCGGCTTTCAAGAAGTTCCTGCTGTCGAGAAGGGGCAACCTGCTCTCCACCTAGACGAGTTGCTCCGACGTACCTGGTGGGTGGGTGATGGGCGATCCGCGCAGCCACCATGGAGCCCGGCCTTGAAGGAACGATGCCCGTGACGGTCGCCGCGCGGCGGCTCTCCGTCCCACACGGCCAGGTCGTAGCTCATGCGCGAACGATCTCAGGTGCCAACCCGGCTTGGTCATGAGCAGGGTCATCGAGCAGTAGATCATCGCCTCGGCGCTGCTGGTGCGGCGCTCGCCCTGTGCCGGTTGCCGCAACCGGGTCGGCGGGAATGTCGACCCGCCCGGGTGCCGCACAGCCCTGTTGCCGCTGTGACTCAGGTCTCATCGCGTGCGTGCAGCAGATCCCGGGGTGTCGCCGTCGAGGAGGGGTGACAGGAAGGGAGGAGCGTGTGGAGACGGACTTCGACGGTTTCGTCGCCGCCCGGTCGACCGCGCTGTTCCGGGGCGCCCTCGTCCTGACGGGGAACCGCGACGCCGCCGAGGATCTGGTCCAGGAGACCCTGGAGCGGGCCTGCCGCAAGTGGCGCACGATCTCCGCCAAGGACGCCCCGGAGGCCTATGTGCGGCGGATCATGGTCAACCTGGCCAACGACCGCTGGCGCCGCTTCCGCCGTGCGGCCCTGCAGGCGGACAGCCCCGACCGGGCCGCCCGCGGCGACGAGTACGGACAGGTCGACAGCAGGGACCAGTTGGTGCGCGCGCTGCAGCAACTGCCCATGCGGATGCGGACGGTGGTGGTACTGCGGTACTTCCACGACCTCTCGGACACCGAGATCGCGGCCGACCTGGACATCTCGCCGAGTACGGTGCGCTCCCAGCTCGCCCGGGGGATCGAGAAGCTCAGAAGCCAGTTCCCCGCGCTCTCCGCCCCTTCACCACGGCAGCACACGGAAGGAATCCGATGACTTCGTACGGAGACGCACGGCCTTCCGGCTGCACACCTTTCGAAGAGGAACTGATGAACGCCATGAACCGCTACGCGAACTCCGCCGAGGCGCCTGACTTCGACGCGCCCCGGATCGTGCGCCGCACCCGGCGCAGGCGGGCCGTAGGCATAGGCGTCGTCGCCGCCGCCCTCCTCGTGGCGGGCGGGGGAACCGCTCTGGCCACCTCGGTCGCGGGCGGCTCGCACTCGGCGGCGAGCAGCACGGTCACCAAGGGCGACGCCACCACGCTGCTGTTCGACGACCACGGCGTGACCGTCCCGATCGACTTCTCGCGCCTGGACCTGGTGCTCGCCAAGGAGGTGCTCCTGAAGACGCAGACGAAGCTCGGCACCGTGACCAAGAAGGCCGTCGAGAACTGCAAGCCCGGTTCGGTGGTAGGTGTGGACCCGCACACCCCGAAGATCGTCAAGTCCGGCGACACGGTCGACCTGACCCTGTGCGCCGGCTGATCCGGCCGGTCGAACCAGGTTCCTGACCGGGTGATCGCGCGCGGCTCGGCGCCTGGCAGCAGGGCCTCCTGGTAGTTGGGGGTGCGATCCCGACCGAGTACCGGGAGGCCCGGTTGCCGCGGTCTTCCGCGCTCGCGTGCGTGGAGTCCGGCTCGTCGTCCCTGTCGTGTGACCGCCTCGCGCGGCTCCGCCGCGTGGGCGCGGTCGACCACGACGCACCCGCACCCCGAACCGGAGATCAGCCCTTGCGAAGCGACCGGCCGAACCCCGCGGCCAACGGCATCCGCAACCCGATCGGCGGCGGCGCGGCCAGCGCGTCCTCCACCGGCCGCGACACCGACCGCCCGTACAGCGCCCCCATGACGAAGTCCGAAGCGAGAGCGAGGACTTCGTCCCGGTGCTGATGCAGCCCGTGGCCGTCCGAGTGCACCTCGAACCGGCACACCTCCCGATTCGCCTTCTTCGCCCGCGCCGCCAGCCGGAACGACAGCTCCGGGTCGGTCCGTTCGTCGTTCGTGCCGTGCACGATCAGGACCCGCCGCCCCACCAGCTGCCGAACCGGTTCCTCGGACGCCGCCACGTCCGCCTCGGGCAGCCAGGGGGCGATGGAGACAACGGAGTTGACGGCCTCGTGCCCGCCCGCGTGCAGCGCGGCCCGCCCGCCCATCCCGACGCCGAGCAGGCACACCGGCACATCGCCGTAGCGCCGTACCACCTCGTCCGCCGCCCAGGTGGCGTCCCCCGCGAGATGCGCCTCGCTGCCGTTCCAGCCGCGATAGCGGTAGTGGACGACGTGCGCGGCCAGCCCCTCGCCGCGGCCGTCGCGGGCGAGCCGGCGGCCGAGCGCGCGGACGAGGGCCGTCGCCCATACGAGGGACGGCTTGCGCGCGGAGACCTCCTCCCCGCCGGGGAGGAGCAGGACGGCCCCGGTGGCCGTCGTCGGCTCCTGGCCTACTGCCCTGCTCAGGCTGGCCGTTCGGGCCGGCGTCGCTTGCTGTGCCATGACAGAACAGTGTCAGAAGAGGCGGTGTACGCGACCCGTCCGTGCGGTCACCATTGCGTATCGACGGAAACGGGAATCTCCGAGTACCGAGCGATCTACGCGCGTAGGAGTTACAGTGCGGAAATGACGAGCCAGAGCACCGCGAACACCCCGACGCCGGAGCAGATCCGCCGGGCGCCGAAGGTTCTGCTGCACGACCACCTCGACGGCGGCCTGCGTCCGGGCACCGTCGCCGACCTCGCCCGGGAGACCGGGTACGCCGGCCTCCCCGAGACCGACCCGGACAAGCTCGGCATCTGGTTCCGCGAGGCCGCCGACTCCGGTTCGCTGGAGCGGTACCTGGAGACGTTCTCGCACACCGTCGGTGTCATGCAGACCCGGGACGCCCTCGTCCGGGTCGCCCGCGAGTGCGCCGAGGACCTCGCCGAGGACGGCGTCGTCTACGCCGAGGTGCGCTACGCCCCCGAGCAGCACCTGGAGCAGGGGCTCTCCCTCGAAGCGGTCGTCGAGGCCGTCAACGAGGGCTTCCGGCAGGGCGAGGCCCTCGCCCGGGAGAACGGCCGGCGGATCCGGGTCGGCGCCCTGCTCACCGCCATGCGGCACGCGGCCCGCTCCCTGGAGATCGCCGAGCTCGCCAACCGCTACCGGGACCTGGGCGTGGCGGGCTTCGACATCGCCGGGGCCGAGGCGGGCTACCCGCCCACCCGGCACCTCGACGCCTTCGAGTACCTCAAGCGCGAGAACAACCACTTCACCATCCACGCCGGCGAGGCCTTCGGGCTGCCGTCCATCTGGCAGGCGCTCCAGTGGTGCGGCGCCGACCGGCTCGGGCACGGGGTGCGGATCATCGACGACATCCAGGTCCACGAGGACGGCACGGTCAAGCTCGGCCGGCTGGCGTCGTACGTCCGCGACAAGCGGATCCCGTTGGAGCTGTGCCCCAGCTCCAACCTCCAGACCGGGGCCGCCGACTCCTATGCCGGGCACCCGATCGGGCTGCTGCGCCGGCTGCACTTCCGGGCCACCGTGAACACCGACAACCGGCTGATGTCCGGGACCAGCATGACCCGGGAATTCGAGCATCTCGTCGAGGCGTTCGGTTACACGCTCGACGACCTGCAGTGGTTCTCCGTCAATGCGATGAAATCAGCGTTCATTCCTTTCGATGAACGGCTTGCCATGATCAATGACGTCGTCAAGCCCGGATATGCGGAGCTGAAATCCGAATGGCTGTTCCGGCAGACCGCCTCCACCAGCGGTTCTGACGATCCGGAGGGCTGATCGGACATCCGGGCGGGGAACGGAATGCGGACGGACCTTCACTGTCCGTCCGCATTTCGGTGTTTGCGGCGGGCGGCCCGGCATGTTTACGGTCGAGGACCGCTCAGCGCGTTATCGATCCCCGTCACCGCATTCCAAGGACGCATTAACGATGAAGCAGTCTGCTGCCAAGACCCTCGGTGTCGCCGCCCTCGGTGCCGCCTTCGCCGCCGTCGGCGCGGGCGCGGCCAACGCGGCCCCGGCCGTCCCGGACGCCTCGCAGGCCCTGGGCACCGTCACCAAGACGCTGCCGGCCGAGAACGTCTCCAAGGCCCTGCCGGACGCCGGTGCGGCCCTCGCGCAGGGGCAGACCGCCCTGGGCGCCGGCCTGACCGCCGCCCAGCCCGCCGTCGAGCAGATCCTCGCCGACGGCCCGGCCAAGCCCGTCGCCGGCCTCCTCGGCGGACTGCCGCTCCACGGCCTGCCCACGCATGGCCTGCCGATCAACGGGATTCCGCTCGGCTGACCTCTCCCCGGCCGATCGGCACCGCCGTTGGGGCGCCCCGGTGTCTACCGGAGCGCCCCAACGGCTTTCTCGTACAAGGGGATTACCAGGCCGTGGCCTTCTCCTCCGAGGGGAGGAGGATCCACAGCGCTATGTAGAGCAGGAACTGCGGGCCCGGCAGCAGGCAGGACAGCAGGAAGATCACCCGCATCGTGGTCGCGGAGGTGCCGAAGCGCCGGGCCAGCGCGGCGCACACTCCGCCGATCATGCGGCCATGGGTGGGGCGGGCGAGGCTGGACATCTGCGGCTCCTTCGTGAGCGTCCGGTGCGAGGCGACCCGTACGGCCCCTCGTCTGCCCTCCACGCTACGGAGACGAACCGGGTCGAAGCGTCGCTCTACGGGGCGATCCCGACCCTGGGAATCGTCGGGGTACGACCCTGAGCCGCTTCCTCCTGGGGGAGGGCGGCGGGCCGTCGCCGCTCACCCCGCCGACGGAGCCGGGTGCGGGCCGCCGGAACCACCGCCAGATGTGCGATGACGACGCCGGCCGTGTTGAGGAGTATCGAGTCGACGTCCACCACACGGCCGGGCACCCCGGTCTGCAGCAGGGCTATGCCCAGCGAGATCATGGCGCCCGCGGCGGCCGAACTGATCAGGGAGGCGAGCGGGGAGACCCGGAGCTTCCCGTGGGTCATCGGAAGCAGCACACCCAGCGGGGCGAGCAGCGCGAGGCCCTCGCCGATCCGGTGCGCCGCCTCGCGCCAGCCCAGCGCCAGGTCGGCACGGATACCGGCGAAGGGGTGCAGGTTGGCGGGCATCACCCAGGGCACGTCCAGCGGCCGCAGCATCAGCCAGGCGACGAACACGAGATGTGCGACAAGGAGGACACCCCCTGCCACACGGACGCGGATCGCGGCGCTGCCGCCGATGGAGCCTTGACGCTGCACGCCCCCCAAGACGCGCCCGCGCACACGATCGGTTCCGGATGTGAGGGTGAGGCCTCGGACGGCGTTGTTGTACCGAACCTGATGGACGGGTTTCCGCAGGTCAGGTGTGATCTTGCCCCGGGTGCGGAAGGGTTGGACCGGCGGGTTGCTTCGTCGGCGGAGGTGTTGGGTGGCGTCGGTCGTGGGTCTGCTGGAAGCAAGGGAGTTGGCCGCGCGGGAGCGTGTGGAGGGGCTGCGGGAGGAGGTTGACCGGGTCCTGGCCGAACTCGCCGATGCCGAGACCGATTGGAAGGGCTGGGTGATCGCCCGGCAGCGTGTTGGCGAAGTCCTTGCTGAATCCCCGAAGACGGGGGCATCTGCGGTTGCACCGACGTCCGCAGGTGGGGACCCCGCTCCTGTGGCCTCGCCGGAGCAGTCTGCGCCTCTTCGGCGAGGCCGGTCAGGCCGGGCTCGATCGTGCCGGTGTGGCGTCCCGGGCTCGCGGCAGGGTGCACTCGCGGTCGGCTACCAGCGCATCCTCGCTCTGCTGGCCGGGAGGTCTTCGCCAGGCGGTGAGTCGGTATCGTGCCAGGAGTTCGCGGCCGGCCTCGGGCTGGAGCCGACCTCGGCGATCATCGAGGGCCGGGTGCGCTCGCGGGCCAAGCGGCTGACGGACCGGGGCTGGCCGGCCGAGCCGGTCCCGGGAAGGTTCACGTTCGCTGTCGGGCCTGCCGCCGACTCATGAGCATGGTCATCGACCACAGCACCATGGCCTCATGAACCTCAGGCAGGGCCTCGTAGTCGCGCACCAGCCAGCTCAACTGGAGGCATCCTCCGTCCGGGCCTCACCGCGAATTGACTCCACATGTGACGGGCGCCGCTACCGGGTGGTGCCGGTGATGGTGTCGAAGTATGTGATGGATTGGGGATCGGTGAAGAGTTCGTCCATTTCGTCCATGGATCCGGTCTCGGTTCGCCACTTGAGGTAGTTCTCGTAGTCGCGGCGGCCGGCCCACTGGGTGAAGGACACGATGTGGGTGGGGTCGTCCTGGTCCCGGCGCAGGTGAATGGCCTCGCAGCCGTCGTGGTCGAGGCTTTCGGGCAGGGCTTCGCGGAGCTTGTTGACGGCCTGCTCGGTGTGTTCGGGCCGGGTCTTCAGCTCGGTCGTGACGTACACGCTCATGGTGAGCCCCCTCTCCTGGGGAGGTTGTTGTGCACGGTTTGGGCGGTGGCGAGCGATGAGTTCGGCCGGTGCCGTGACGGGCCGGACGTTCTGGGGCGAGGCGTGGTCAAGGGGGGCTGGGTTGCTGCCCGCGGCGGGGCTGGGTGGGTATGCCGTCGCGGGCGCGGCCGTGGTCGGGGAGGCTGGTCGCGGCGCGGGCCGGGTCCTAGGCGGTGGTGATCGTGCCGTCCCACTCGCCGCCGGACGGGACGGAGGCGTGCTGGTGGATCAGTTCCCAGCCGTTCTGCCGCCGTTCGAAGCAGTCGGTCTGCCGGGCCATGACGTGCTTGGTGGCGCCGTTCTTGAGCACGATGTCCGTGCTCTGCACCGTGCAGACGATGCCCATGTCTCCGTTGACCTTCGCGTCCAGTTCGAGGATGTCGACTTTGCAGGACTCGAAGTTGGCGAAGGTGTCGTCGAACAGCTTGCGCGCCGGCGCGATGCCCCTGGACGCGAACGGGGGGATGTCGAACCAGAGCACGTCCGGCGCCCAGTGGCGGGTGCTCTGCGCGCCGGTCATCGACTCCGCCATCTCGCGGACGATGGCGATGATGGCTTCCTTGTCCTGCTCGATCGTCGTCATGACGTTGCTCCTTTCGTCTTGCGGCCTTGATCGGCCGCTACGGGCAAGCCTGCGGTGTGCCGTCAGGGGAGGTGCAAGACCCGGCCCGGCGGCGAGACCTCCCCTGAGGAGAGGTCTCCTGCCCCGGGGCGTGCCGCCTGTGCTGGTCACCTGGGGGCTTCCCCGAGGAGCGGGCCGTTCAGAGGGCGGCCAGGGCGCGGAGGCGGTCGGCGAAGGCGCGCTGGGCGGCCCCGCAGTGCGGGGCGAGGCGGTCCCATCCGTGCGGGACGCCGGGATGGACGTGCAGTTCAACGGGGACGCCCGCGGCGGCCAGGCGCGCGGCGTAGGCGATGTCCTCGTCGCGGAAGATGTCGAGGTCTCCGGTGTCGATGTAGGCCGGGGCCAGGCCGGTGAAGTCGCTCAGGCGGGCCGGTGCGGCGACCGGGGAGACATCCGCGGTTCCCAGCGTGTCGCCGAGCACCGCCTTCCACGCCGTGTAGTTGTCGTCGTAGGTCCAGGTCAGGAAGGGTTCGCGGGCCGGGTCGGGGCTCTGGTTGCGATCGTCGAGCATGGGATAGACCAGGATCTGGCGGGCCAGGGGGATGTGCCGGTCGCGGGCCAGGATGGCGGTGGCCGCGGCGGGTGCGCCGCCCCCGCTGTCGCCCATCACCGCGATGCGTGCGGTGTCCACCGCCAGTTCGTGCGCGTGGCCGGTGAGCCAGGTCAGGCCGGCGAAGACGTCCTCGGCGAGCATGGTGCCACTCGCCTCGGGCGCCAGGCGGTAGCCGACGGACAGGAACGGCACCCCACTGTGCGCGACGTACCAGGAGAGCAGGGTGTCGTAGGCGTCCAGGTCGCCCAGGATCATGCCGCCGCCGTGGGCGTAGAGCACCGCCGGGCCCGGCGCCATGGTCTCCCCGGAGGTGTACCAGCGCAGTTCGATCCGGGCGCCGTCGGGCGCCGTGGCGAAGTAGGTGGCGGTCCTGATCCCGGTGACCGGGGGGACCAAGGCCGCCATGGCGGCCTGGCCCAGGGTGCCGGCCTCGCGGATCGCCTTCCAGTCCCCGCGCTCGCGGGCGGGCGCGCCGGCGGCCTGCCCCGCGAGGGCTGTCAGGAGGGGGACGAGTTCCGGGTCGAGGGTGTAGTTCACGGGACGTGGTTCTCGCTTTCCAGAGGTGGACGGATGCGGGCGCAACGAGGTGGCGGTGCACGCAGCCCGGCGGGACGCTCTGCGTGCGCCGCGGGCCTCGGGCGGGCCGGACGGCGCGGCACCCCTCAGTACGGGCAGGGCTGGTTGCGGATCACGGCGAGGCTGACGATCTTGCCGTCGCGCACGCTGAAGTAGTCCGACATCACCAGTTCCACCGGAAGGCTGGTCTTGTCGTAGGTGCCGTCATAACGCGAGCGCACGATGATCTGCCCGTAGTGCTCGACGACCTCGACCGGCTCCATCGTGACGCGGTCGCCGATCATCTCCTTCTCCGCCCAGGCCCGGATGGCACCAATGCCCCGGATCTCGCGGCGCGCGTCATTCACGTAGGCGTCCTCGGCGAAGGTGGCCACCATCCGGTCCAGGTCGAAGGCGTTGACCGCCGCCAGGTACTCGGCGACGACGGACGGCACAACCGCAGTCGTGGGCGTGGTCATGATCAAGGCTCCCTTCAGGCCGGCGGCCCGGCTGACCGCCTGCACACAGCCTCGGACCTGCCCCGACGAGAGGTACAAGACCCGCGAGCGCCCGCGCATCTCCCCTAAGGGGAGATGGCACAGTGGCAGGCATGGACGCGACACTGCCGATCGGGGACTTCGCGAGGGCCACCCACCTGAGCGTGAAGACGCTGCGCTACTACCACCGGGTGGGCCTGCTGGAACCGGACGAGGTCGACCGGCACACCGGCCACCGGTACTACACCACTGCACAGATCCCCACCGCGCAGATCATCCGCCGCTTCCGCGCCCTGGACATGCCCGTCGAGCAGATCGCCAAGGTACTGGCCGCCCCCGACCTCGACACCCGCAACGCCCTGCTCGCCGCGCACCTGCACCAGATGGAGCAGGAGCTGGCGCGCACCCAGAGCGCGGTCGTCTCGCTGCGCGACCTGCTCACCCGCCCGCCGGGCGGCACCCGGGCCGAGATCGGGCGCCGCAGCGTTCCCGCCACGCCGGCGGCCGCGATCACCGAGACCGTGGACGTCGCCGAGGCGCTGACCTGGTACCAGGGTGCGCTCGGTGAGATCTATGCGACGCTCGACGCCCAGGGTCTGGCCGCCGGCTCACCCGCCGGGGGGATCTTCAGCACCGACCTGTTCACCCACGAACACGGACCGGCAACGGTCTTCGTGCCCTGCACCGAACCCGTACGCCCGATGGGCCGGGTCGACGCGCTGGTGGTACCGCCTGCCGAGCTGGCGACGATCATCCACCGCGGCCCGCACACGAACATCGACCTGGCCTACGGAACCCTCGGCGCCTACGTCGCCGAACACGCACTGGCCGTGGACGGCCCGATCCGCGAGTACTACCCCGTCGCACGCCGCGAGAGCCCGGACCCGGCCACATGGCGCACCGAAATCTGCTGGCCGATCTTCCACACCGGACCGTCCCCCCACCAGCCCGCCGAGCCCAAGGGCGACGGCGGCCAGCAACGGACGACGCCGCTCCTCACGAACCGAGCCAGGAGAACCGGCCCTCAATGGGCGAAGCCATCCAACTGACGAAGCCAGGGAGCACAGCGTGATCGTGCCGGTGTGGCGTCCCGGGCTCGCGGCAGGGTGCACTCGCGGTCGGCTACCAGCGCATCCTCGCTCTGCTGGCCGGGAGGTCTTCGCCAGGCGGTGAGTCGGTATCGTGCCAGGAGTTCGCGGCCGGCCTCGGGCTGGAGCCGACCTCGGCGATCATCGAGGGCCGGGTGCGCTCGCGGGCCAAGCGGCTGACGGACCGGGGCTGGCCGGCCGAGCCGGTCCCGGGAAGGTTCACGTTCGCTGTCGGGCCTGCCGCCGACTCATGAGCATGGTCATCGACCACAGCACCATGGCCTCATGAACCTCAGGCAGGGCCTCGTAGTCGCGCACCAGCCGCCGCGATCGCATCAGCCGGCTCAACGTCCTCTCGACCACCCAGCGCCTGGGCAGCACCACGAACCCCGAGGCGTCATCACTTCGCCTGACTATCTCCAAGGTGAGCCGCAGCTTCTCTGCAGCCCAGGTCACCAGCCGCCCCGCATAGCCGTCGTCGGCCCACACCGGCACGATCTTGTGGAAGCGGTCCCTCAGACGCTCCAGCAACGGCCCGGCCGCGTCCCGGTCCTGTACGTTCGCGGCGGTCACCGTCACGACCAGGAGCAGCCCAAGGCAGTCCACGACGACGTGCCGCTTGCGACCGCCGACCTTCTTCCCGTTGTCCCACCCGGACGTGGCGCGCGGCACGCAGTGACTGCGCGTCGATGACCGCCGCGGTTGGCTCCCGGTCGCGGCCCTCGGCCTCGCGGACCAGGCCGCGCAGCCGATCGTGCAGTTCTGCCAGCAAGCCCTTCAGGCGCCAGCGCCGGTGGAAGGCGTAGACCCGGTCCAGGCCGGAAAGTCCGCAGGCATCGCCCGCCAGGTGATGCCTCTCGCGACCAGATATCGCACAGCGTCGATCATCTTTGGACCCGGGCGGCATCAACAGGGAACACCGCACCACAGGGCCTCCTGTTTGCTATGGACTTCGACACCCACGAGCTGTGCAGAAGGCCCTGCGCCTATGCCCCTGACGAGGCGCCCCAGGAGACGCGCCACAAAGGGGCGCGGGGAACTGCGCGAGCAACCCCTCACAACCCGCACTCGCCCACACCCTCGGGCGGCACCCCCTTAGGCGCCCCAAACGCCCCTCACCCAGAAGCCACCTCAGTGGACGGGGGTCGGCTGCCACTCGGAGAGTTACGCACGGCGTCTGTGCACTCGTACCGCCGCAACGCCTCCCTCCCCGGCCCGCCCAGGATCACCGACCCGTCCCCCTCCGCGGCCGCCGAGTCGGACAGCGTGCACACGATCTGGGCGAGCGCGTACGACGTCAGCTGCGGCGGCGACGTACTCAGCCGCAGCGTGTCGTCGGGATCCCCGGCCCGAGGCCCCCAGACGCTCATCCCGCCCCGCACGTACGTCGTGTAGCCGGCCTCCTTCTCGGCGGCCGACGGCGTCTCGGCGAGCTGGTCGAGCAGCCCCTGGGCGACTATCACCCGCCGCTTGGCGTCCGCCGAACCGTCGGGGACGCGCACCTCCCGGTCGACGGTCACCAGCGAGGAACCGCACAGCAGGAACACCTGCACCGGCACCCCGTGCTCGTCCTGCGCCGACAGATCCGGCTGCGTCATCGAGCACGGCACCCGCGAGGGCGCCCCGCCGAAGTCGGTCGGCACCTCGGTGGCCCGGATCCCGCACCCGGAGAGCGCGAGCGCGAGCCCGGCGACGGCCAGCACCGGCCCGCCCCGCCGTCGTACCGCCCGGAGTCCTCGTACCTGCATCAGGCGCCCTTCTCCCCGGACTCGTTGCTCTCCTCCGCCAGCTGCGAGGCGTCCCGGGGAAGCCGGAGCGTGAACACCGCGCCGCCCTCCGGGGAGTTCGCGGCGGTGATCGAGCCGCCGTGGATGCGGGCGTTCTCCGTCGCGATGGACAGGCCCAGGCCGCTGCCCTCGGAGCGCGGCCGGGAGGCGCTGGCCTTGTAGAACCGGTCGAAGACATGCGGGAGCACGTCCTCCGGGATCCCCGGACCGTGGTCCCGTACGGCGATGACCAGAACCTCTCCGTCGATCCGCACCGACACCCGCACCGGCGAACCGCCGTGCTTGAGCGCGTTGCCGATCAGGTTGGCGAGGATGACGTCGAGGCGGCGCGGGTCGAGGCGGGCGTGGATGCCGCGCTCGGCGTCCAGATCCACCGCGTCCAGCCACGCGCGGGCGTCGATGCAGGCGGTGATCTGGTCGACGATGTCGACGTCGTCGAGGACCAGCCGGGCCGTGCCGGCGTCGAAGCGGGTGACCTCCATCAGGTTCTCGACGAGGTCGTTGAGGCGGCGCGTCTCGCTGACGACCAGGCGGACGGCGGGCTCGATCATCGGGTCCATCGACCCGGACTCCGCCTCCAGCTCCTCCTCCAGGATCTCCGTCACGGCGGTGATCGCGGTGAGCGGAGTACGCAGTTCATGGCTCATGTCCGCGACGAACCGCCGCGACGCGTCGTCCCGCGCGGCCATGTCGTCGACCCGTTTCTCCAGCGCCTCGGCCGCGTCGTTGAACGTCCGGGACAGATCCGCGAGTTCGTCCGTCCCCGACACCCGCAGCCGGGTGTCCAGCTTGCCCTCGCCGAGCCGCCGCGCGGCCACTCCCAGCCGGTGCACCGGCTTCAGCACGGTCGTGGCGGCGGCCTGCGCCAGCAGCGCCGAGCCGATCAGCGCCAGCCCGGTCGCGATCCCCAGCGACCACGCCAGCGAGTTGAGGTCCTTCGCCTCCGGCTCCAGGGACTTCATCATGTAGCCGGTCGGCCCGCCCCCGATCAGCCGCGTCCCTGCGACGAGATACGGCGTGCCGTGGTCGACGACCCGCTGCCAGTACAGGTGGTACGCCGCCTTGTTGCCGTCCGTCTCCTTCTGCTGCTTGTCGACGGCCTTCCGCAGCGACGTCGGCACGTCGTCGAGCGCGAACGCACTGAGTCCGTCCGAACTGCCGTACACCGTCTTGCCGTTGGTGTCGTCGCCGACCAGCAGCACGCTGAACCGCTGGCTGCTGTTGGCCATCTGCCCTGCCGTGCGCTGGAGTTCGTCCTGTGTCGGATGCACGGGCAGTGCGCCGGCCCGGTTCTGCATCTCCTGCTGGAAGTCGCGCAGCACCGCGTCCTGGGTACGGGTGAGCACGGCCTCGCGGTTGAGCCAGTACGCGATGCCGGACGCGGACACGGCGGCGGTCAGCGCGACGAGCCCGAAGACGACGACGAGCCGCAGCCGCAGACTGGTGAAGCGCAGCCGGGACATGGCTCCCTTGCGATCCGCGGCCCAGCCGCGGAAACCCCCTTGCCGGTCCGTCACTGAGGGGCGTCCAGGCGGTAGCCGACACCGCGCACGGTACGGATCAGGGTCGGGGACGAGGGCACGTCCTCCACCTTGGCGCGCAGCCGCTGCACACACGCGTCCACGAGCCGCGAGTCACCGAGGTAGTCGTGCTCCCAGACCAGCCGCAGCAACTGCTGCCGGGACAGCGCCTGCCCCGGCCGCCGGCTCAGCTCGAGCAGCAGCCGCAGCTCGGTCGGCGTCAGCTGGAGGTCCTCGCCGTTCTTCGTCACGGTCATCGCGGACCGGTCGATGACGACGTTGCCGTAGGTCGCCGAGTCGCTGGACTCCCGCTCCCCGCGGCGCAGCACGGCCCGGATCCGGGCGTCGAGCACCCGGCCCTGGACGGGTTTGACGACATAGTCGTCGGCCCCGGACTCCAGCCCGACCACCACGTCGATGTCGTCACTGCGCGCGGTCAGCAGAATGATCGGCAACTGGTCCGTGCGCCGGATCCGCCGGCACACCTCGAACCCGTCGATGCCGGGCAGCATGACATCGAGGACGATCAGATCGGGCCGCTGCTCACGCAACAGCTTCAGACCGTCCTCACCGGTCGCAGCGGTGGCCACCCGGTGTCCCTGGCGCGTCAGTGAGAGCTCCAGGGCCGTACGGATGGCGTCGTCGTCCTCGATCAGCAACAGGGAAGGCACGGGCTCATTCTGGCCCATGCAGGGCCCGTCGTACGACCTGTGCGGCCCGCAGCTCCCCGCAAACCTCTGTAGCGCCACAGCCTGTGCATCTTCTGTGGACGCTCTGTGTCGGACCCCTGTGACAGGTCTGTGACAGACGGCGGATACGGCCGTGAAGGTGGCCCGGCAGAGTTCTCGGCACAGGCAACCGCGCGAGCGGACGGCCTGGGCAGACCGAACTACCGGAAGTCCACGACGGGGGGCGCGAGATGAACACGCTGATCAGCCACAGCACCAGCGCAGTGATCACGCGTCTGCACGACGTGAACCGGGGTTCCGAGAAGTCCGGTGCCGTGAGCGGGCGGGGGTGCGCTCGCGGCACCGGACGTCAGCACACCGGCTACATGACGGTGGTTGACAGCTTCACGGGGGAAGCACACGGGGGATCCGCGTACGGGGAGGACACGGGGGAGCGCCGCTCGCTGACCGAGGCGGAGTTCACCGCCTACGTCCAGGAGCGCCGCGCCTCCCTGTACGCGACCGCCTACCACCTGACCGGTGACCGCTACGAGGCCGAGGACCTGCTGCAGAGCGCGCTGTTCTCGACGTACAAGGCATGGGACCGCATCAGCGACAAGGCGGCCGTGGGCGGTTACCTGCGCCGGACGATGACCAACCTGCACATCAGCGCCTGGCGGCGCCGCAAGCTCAACGAGTACCCGACCGAGGAACTGCCGGAGACGCCCGGCGACACGGACGCGATGAGCGGCACGGAGCTGCGCGCGGTCCTGTGGCAGGCGCTGGCCCGGCTTCCCGAACTCCAGCGCACCATGCTGGTCCTGCGCTACTACGAGGGCCGCACGGACCCGGAGATCGCGGAGATCCTCGACATCAGTGTCGGCACGGTGAAGTCCAGCATCTGGCGGTCGCTCCGTCGGCTGCGCGAGGACGAGGTCCTCAGCTTCGGCCGTGACGAGGAGAGCGCCTTCGGGGAGCTTGTCGCCTGAGGGTAAGGGGATCCGGGGGGATCCTGACGGGGGAAACCGGGGGAAACGGGGGACCTGGGGGAGGGTCCGGGGGGACCCACGGGAAACACGGGGGAAAGCGGGTCCGGGGGGACCTGGGGGGAAGCACGGGGGAGCTCCGCCACGGGGGACACGGGGGTGTTCGGCGGAGCGACGGGGGAAGCGGGACTGGAGGGCCGGGGGGTCCATCCAGTCCCGCTTTTTTTGTCCGCCGCGGCGGACAAGCGGTCAGGCGGCCGGTGTCCGGTCGTGGGACTGCCGGCCCACCGCGGCCGCCGCCATCCGGCCCAGCGCCTCGTCCCGGTCGCACGGGTACGCACCCAGCGACACCTGGCGGGCCACGATCGTGCGCTCCGCCCGCATCAGCCGCCAGCCGCGCCGCAGCAGGAACGGCACCGACTTGCGGCCCTCCTTGAGATCGCGCAGGAAACGGCGGCGGAACGTCTTCACCGGACCCCGGCTCAGGCAGAGCGCATCGGCCAGGAGCCCCAGCTCGCGGCAGCGGTCCACGATCTCGGCGGCGAAGATGCCCTCGGCGATGAACAGGGGGGTGCGGCCGATGTCCAGCGTCTCGGCGCCGGTGCGGGCGCTCAGTGCTATGTCATATACCGGTACGGGTGCCGCCCCCGTCGCGCACAGCCGCCCGATGGCCTCGACCGCGACCTTCGCGTCCCAGGACTCCGGATGGTCCCAGTCGATGTCCGAACTCCCCGCCACCAACGGCAGAGTCGGGTCGTCGCCCTCCTTGTAGAAGTCGTCGAGGCGTAGGACGGGGAGCCCGGAACGGGCTGCGACGAGTGACTTGCCCGAGCCCGAGGGGCCGCACAGCAGCACGACGCGGGCGGGGGACGGGGGATGAATGCTCACGGAACACCAGTTTGACGTATGGGGAGCCTCCTGCCGACCCCGCGGGTCGGCTTTGGCGCGTGAGTCACACCTCAACTACCCTGTGTGCCGATACGATTACCCTGCGCACCAGAAGGTGGCACCGGCGATGTCCCGACACGCGTCCTCCCCGACCCCGACCGCCCGGCGCGCCCTGGCCGCCCTCGCCACGGCAGGTGTGGCGCTCGGCGCGGGCGCCGCGACGGCCGCCGCGGAAACCCAGCCCGTGGTGGACGTGGTGCGGACCCGGCCCACCTCGCTCGGCCAGATCGACCCGCAGGCGGGCATGCGGGCGCTGGGCGGCGTACTGCCGTACGTCACGGGCCCGCTGACGGGCCTGAAGCCCAACCCGCTCGCGGGCACGGGTGTCGACCCGCTGGACAACGGGGTGGGGACGCAGCTGGCCGACTTCAAGCCGCTGACGTCGAAGATGCTGACGGGGCCGCTGGCGCAGGCGCCGTCGATCGGGTCGCTTCCGGTGGTGGGGCAGCTTCTGGGCTCGGTGCACTGAGCGCCCCGTAAGGGGCGCGGGCCGTGATCGATATGCGGCTGGCGCCGCGTGGGCGCGACCAGCCACGAACGGCCCGCAGTTCCCCACCCGGAGGGAGTGAATCAGTACGAAGACCCCGACGCGCCCAGCGCACCCGTCGGGTGCCAGACCGTCTTCGTCTCCAGGAAGGCCGTCAGGCGGTCGAGGCCCGGTGTCGCCGTCCAGTCGTCCACAGGCTGTGGACGGAGAACGCGCTTCAGATTGTCGGCTGCCGCGATCTCCAGCTCCTTCGCCAGCACCTCGTCGGCGCCCGCGAGGTCGATCGCGTTGACATCCTGGTGCGCGGCCAGCGGCGCCGCGATCTCCGCGGTACGGCCGGAGAGGACGTTGACAACTCCGCCGGGGACGTCGGAGGTGGCGAGCACCTCGGCGAGGGAGAGGGCCGGGAGCGGCGCCTTCTCGCTCGCGACGACGACGGCCGTGTTGCCGGTGGCGATCACGGGCGCGACCACCGACACCAGGCCCAGGAACGACGACTCCTGCGGGGCCAGGACGGCGACGACGCCCGTCGGCTCGGGGGAGGAGAGGTTGAAGAAGGGGCCCGCGACCGGGTTGCCGCCGCCGACCACCTGGGCGATCTTGTCGGTCCAGCCCGCGTACCAGACCCAGCGGTCGACGGTCGCGTCCACGACGGCGGCGGCCTTGGACTTGCCGAGGCCCTCGGCGTCGGCGACCTCGCGCACGAACTGGTCCCGGCGGCCCTCCAGCATCTCCGCGACGCGGTAGAGGACCTGGCCGCGGTTGTAGGCCGTGGCCCCGGACCAGCCGCCGAACGCCTTGCGCGCGGCGACGACCGCGTCCCGGGCGTCCTTGCGGCTGGACTGCGGTGCGTTGGCCAGCCAGTTGCCCTTGGAGTCGGTCACCTCGTACACCCGGCCGCTCTCGGAACGCGGGAACTTCCCGCCGACGTACAGCTTGTAGGTCTTGAAGACAGACAGGCGATCAGACATCGAGGTATGCCTCCAGGCCGTGGCGACCGCCCTCGCGGCCGAAGCCCGACTCCTTGTACCCGCCGAACGGCGAGGTCGGGTCGAACTTGTTGAACGTGTTGGACCAGACGACGCCGGCGCGCAGCTTGTTCGCGACCGCCAGGATTCTCGACCCCTTCTCGGTCCAGATGCCCGCCGAGAGGCCGTACTGGGTGTTGTTGGCCTTGGCGACCGCCTCGTCGGGCGTGCGGAAGGTCAGGACCGACAGCACAGGGCCGAAGATCTCGTCGCGGGCGATGGTGTGCGCCTGGGTGACGTTCGTGAAGAGCGTCGGGGCGAACCAGTAGCCGGCGGACGGGATCTCGCAGGCGGGGGACCAGCGCTCGGCGCCCTCGGCCTCGCCCTGGTCGGCGAGGGTGGTGATGCGGGCGAGCTGCTCGGCGGAGTTGATCGCACCGATGTCGGTGTTCTTGTCCAGCGGGTCGCCGAGGCGGAGCGTCGACAGGCGGCGCTTCAGGGAGTCCAGGAGCTCGTCGTGGATCGACTCCTGGACGAGCAGACGGCTGCCGGCGCAGCAGACCTGGCCCTGGTTGAAGAAGATCCCGGTGACGATCCCCTCCACCGCCTGGTCGATCGGGGCGTCGTCGAAGACGATGTTGGCGCCCTTGCCGCCCAGTTCGAGGGTGAGCTTCTTGCGGGTGCCCGCGACGGTCCGCGCGATCTCCTTGCCGACGGCGGTGGAGCCGGTGAAGGCGACCTTGTTGACGTCGGGGTGGGCGACGAGCGCGGCGCCCGCGTCGCCGTAGCCGGGGAGGATGTTGACGACGCCCTTGGGCAGGCCCGCCTGGCGGCAGATGTCCGCGAAGAAGAGCGCGGAGAGGGGGGTCGTCTCGGCGGGCTTGAGGACCACCGTGTTGCCGGTGGCGAGTGCCGGGGCGATCTTCCAGGCCAGCATCAGGAGCGGGAAGTTCCAGGGGATGACCTGGCCGGCCACACCGAGCGGCCGCGGGTCCGCGCCGAAGCCGGCGTGGTCGAGCTTGTCGGCCCAGCCCGCGTAGTAGAAGAAGTGCGCGGCGACCAGGGGCAGGTCGGCGTCGCGGGTCTCCCTGATCGGCTTGCCGTTGTCCAGGGTCTCCAGGACGGCCAGCTCACGGCTGCGCTCCTGGATGATCCGGGCGATCCGGAAGAGGTACTTGGCGCGCTCGGAGCCCGGCAGCGCGGACCACTTCTCGAAGGCCTTGCGGGCGGCCTTCACAGCACGCTCGACGTCCTCGGCGCCGGCCCGGGCGACCTCGGACAGCACCTCCTCGGTGCTCGGGCTGACCGTCTTGAAGACCTTGCCGTCGGCGGCCTCCGTGAACTCGCCGTCGATGAAGAGGCCGTAGGAGGGCGCGATGTCGACGACGGAGCGGGACTCGGGCGCCGGTGCGTACTCGAATGCGGTGGTCATCTTTTCCTTGGCCATGGTGATCAGTCCACCGTCACGTAGTCGGGGCCGGAGTAGCGGCCGGTGGCCAGCTTCTGACGCTGCATCAGCAGGTCGTTCAGGAGCGAGGAGGCGCCGAAGCGGAACCAGTGGTTGTCCAGCCAGTCCGCGCCCGCGGTCTCGTTCACCAGGACGAGGAACTTGATCGCGTCCTTGCTGGTCCGGATGCCGCCGGCGGGCTTGACGCCGACCTGGACGCCGGTCTGCGCCCGGAAGTCGCGCACGGCCTCCAGCATGAGGAGGGTGTTCGCCGGGGTGGCGTTGACGGCGACCTTGCCGGTCGACGTCTTGATGAAGTCGGCGCCCGCGAGCATGCCCAGCCAGGACGCCCGCCGGATGTTGTCGTACGTCGACAGCTCGCCGGTCTCGAAGATGACCTTAAGGCGGGCGGCGCCCGAGGCCTCCTTCACGGCGGTGATCTCGTCGTACACCTTCATGTAGTTGCCGGCGAGGAACGCTCCGCGGTCGATGACCATGTCGATCTCGTCGGCGCCGGCGCTCACGGCGTCGCGTACGTCGGCGAGCTTGACGTCGAGCGCCGCGCGGCCGGCCGGGAAGGCGGTGGCGACGGACGCGACCTTGACGGACGAGCCGGCGACGGCCTCCTTGGCGACGGCCACCATGTCGGGGTAGACGCAGACGGCGGCCGTGGCGGGCGTCGTACGGTCCGTCGGGTCCGGGTGGACCGCCTTGGCGCCGAGCGCCCGGACCTTGCCCGGGGTGTCCGCGCCTTCCAGCGTCGTCAGGTCGACCATCGAGATGGCGAGGTCGATGGCGTACGCCTTCGCGGTGGTCTTGATGGAACGGGTGCCGAGGGAGGCGGCACGCGCCTCCAGGCCGACCGCGTCGACGCCGGGCAGCCCGTGGAGGAAGCGGCGCAGCGTGCTGTGGGACGCGGTGACGTCAGCAAGTGCGTGGGGTGCGGTGGTGGGCATGGTCACCAGCCGAGCATATCTACGCGCGTAGCGGCTGTACACCCCGAGGGGGCTCTTCTTCTTGGGGGCGGGTGGGTCCGCGTCCTGAAGGGGCGCTGGGGGTACCCCCGGCCGAAGGCTGGGGGAGGAACTGCGCGAGCAACCACATGCGACCCGCACTCGCATACGGCGATGGTGCCCCCACCGCGCCAATGCGAACGTCTGGTGCAGAATCGGCGCTATGACCACGCCCCTCGTCAAGGACCGCATCTACCGATCGCCCCAGGCGCTGATCGGCGGCGTCCTGCTCCTCGCCATCGTCGGCTGGCTCGGCATCGACGCGCTGTTCCGGGGGGGCGGCCGTACCCCCTGGCTGGCCCTCGCCGCGCTCATCCTCATTGTGCCGCTGGTCGTCGCGTTCACCCTGCGCCCCGCGGTGTTCGCGGGCGAGGACCGGCTGCGGGTACGGAACCCGTTCCGGGTGATCACGCTGCCGTGGGGGGAAATCGCCTCCCTGCGGTCCGGTTACTCGAACGAGGTGATCGTCAAGTCCGGTGCGAAGTACCAGCTCTGGGCGATCCCGGTGTCCCTGCGGAGCCGCAAGAAGGCGGCGCGCCGGACGGCGAAGGCACAGGCGGACGCGCAGCGCGGGCGGCCGGGGGCGGGGGGCGCCGGGCGCGGACTGGGTGGGTTCGGCGGGTTCGGTGCGTCCGGGGGGTTCGGGGGGCATGTCGAGCCCGAGCACGCGACCGGGCCGATGCGCGCGGAGACCGACAAGGTCATGGACGACCTGCGGGAGATGCTGGAGAGCAGGGGGCCGGCGGAGTCGGCGCAGGGCGAGATCACGGTGCGGTGGGCGTACGAGGTGGCTGCGCCGGCGGTGGCGGGAGCGGTGTTGCTGGCGATTCTGCTGGCGGTGGGGTAGGCCGTAGGGGGGCGTCGAGGGGGGTGCCGGTGGTCGCCCGGGTGCGGCTCGGTGGGGGCGTTCGCGCAGTTCCCCGCGCCCCTGGGGCGGTGGGGGTGCGGGTGGTCGCCCGGGTGCGGCCCGGTGGAGGTTGTTCGCGCAGTTCCTCCCCCAGCCTTCGGCCGGGGGTACCCCCAGCGCCCCTGGGGGGTGACGGTGCCGTGTGTCGAAGAGGTCCGGGCGGCTGTCAGTCGTCGGTCTTGATCTTTTTCAGGGTCAGGTGGGACTCGACGCGCAGGATGCCGGGGAGGCCGGTGAGTTTGCCGGTGAGGAAGGTGTTGTACGCGGCGTCGTCGGCGACGGCGACGCGGAGGAAGTAGTCGGGGCGCCCGTACATCCGGCGGAACTCGATGACCTCCTCGTAGGAGGAGAGCGTCTCCTCCAGGGTCTCGATGGTTCTGAGGTCGTTCGCGGAGACCTCGATGTCGATCATGACTTCCAGGCCCCGGCCGACGGCCTTCGGGTTGATGACGGCTCGGTAACCGGTGATGACCCCGGCGTCCTCCAGCCGCTTCAGCCGGCGCAGGCACGGCGGCGGGGTGAGGCCGACCCGCTTGGCCAGCTCGACGTTGGTCAGACGGCCGTCCTGGCGCAGGTGAAACAAAATTTCCCGGTCGGTGGCATCCAGGTGCATTTCATTTCCCATGACATCAGCTTACGGGAATTATTGGAAACCATATGTGGCGACAATCCTCCTAAAATTTCAGCATGCATACGGTTTTGGTCGCGCCGCCCTCGACCGCCCCCCGGCCGGAGGCCCTCGCCGCCCTCAAGGACTCCGCCTCCGTGGGGCTCGGTCTGCTCCCGCTGGGCCTCGCCTTCGGGGTGCTCATCACCCACGCCGGCCTGCCCTGGTGGTGCGCGAGCCTGTTCACCGCCGTCATCTACGCCGGCTCGTTCGAGTTCCTGCTGGTGAGCCTGGCCGTCGCGGTCACCCCGCTGGCGACGGTCGCGCTGACCGCGTTCCTGGTCAACGTCCGGCACGTGTTCTACGCGCTGTCCTTCCCGCTCGACCGCGTGCGGGGCCGGCTCGGCAAGGCGTACAGCACGTTCGCGCTGACCGACGAGGCGTACGCCCTGACCGCCGGTGAGCGGGCCCGGTCCTGGTCCGGCGCCCGCATCCTGTGGCTGCAACTCTTCATGCAGTCGTACTGGGTCGGCGGTGCCACCGTCGGCGCCCTGCTCGGCTCGGTGGTGCCCGACGGCGTCACCGGGCTGGACTTCGCGATGACCGCCCTGTTCGCCGTACTTGCCCTGGACGCCGTCCGGGAGCGCCGGGGCGACCTGCCCACCCCGGTCCTCGCCCTGCTCAGTGCGCTGGTCGCGCGGCTGGTCCTGCCCGGACAGCTGCTGCTGGCCGCGTTCGCCCTGTTCACCGCCGCGCTGCTGGTCCGGAGCCGCAAGGAGGGGGCTCGTGCCTGACACCCGCTACCTGCTCCTGGCCGTCGCCGTCTCGGCCGCCGTCACCTGGGCGCTGCGCGCCCTGCCCTTCACCGCGCTGGCCACGCTGCGGGCCAGCAGGACCGTGCGCTACCTGGGCGCCCGGATGCCCGCCGGTGTGATGGTGATCCTCTTCGTCTACTGCCTGCGCGACCTGCCGCTGACCCAGTCCCGCGTCACCGCGCCGCTGGCCGCGCTCGCGGTCACCGTCGGACTGCACCTGTGGCGCCGCAACGCCCTGCTGAGCATCATCGGCGGCACCGTCGTCAGCGTGGCCCTGGCCAGCACCGTCTTCGCCGGCTGAGCCCATAGAGTGGACTGTACGGTCCACTGGGCGGAGGTCGGGCGATGCGGGGCAAGGAGCTGACGGCGAAGGGGAAGGCCACCCGGCGCAGGATCGTCGAGGGGGCCGCCGAGGTGCTGCGGGAACAGGGGGTCGGCTCCGCGACGCTCGAGGACGTCATGGCGCGGACCGCCACCAGCAAGAGCCAGCTCTTCCACTACTTCCCGGACGGCAAGGACGAACTGCTGCTCGCCGTCGCGCGGTTCGAGGCGGAGCAGGTGCTGGAGGACCAGCAGCCGTATCTCGGCCGCCTCGAATCCTGGGAGGACTGGGAGCGCTGGCGGGACCTGGTGATCGCCCGCTACGAGGCGCAGGGCGACACCTGCCCGCTCGGATCGCTGTTCCTCCAGGTCGGGCGGTCGACGCCCGGTGCGCGGGCGATCGTGGTCGAGCTGATGCGGAAGTGGCAGGAGAGCCTGGCGGCGGGCATCCGCGCGGTGCGGGCGAACAGCGGTCCCGGGACCGCTGTGGACGTCGACGCACGGGCCGCCGCGCTGCTCGCCTCGATCCAGGGCGGGGTGTCCATCCTCCTGTCGACGGGGCAGTCCGCCCATCTGCGGGCCGCCCTCGACCAGGGGATCGCCGACCTGCGGCGCGACCTGGAGTCCGCCGGGGCGGCTACGCGGCGATGACCGCCGCGGTCGTACGGCCGCCGTCCACGTCGAGCACGATGCCGTGCACGAACGACGACTCCTCGGCCGCCAGATAGACGGCCGCGCTCGCGATCTCCTCCGGCGTGCCCGTCCGGCCCGCCGGCGTCCCCCTCATCATGACCTCGGCGACGCCGGTGTCCTCGGCGTCCGCCGCCGGCACCACACCCGGCGAGATCGCGTTCACCCGTACCCCCCGCGGCCCGAACTCCGCAGCCCAGGCGCGGGTCAGCGTCTCCACGGCCCCCTTGGTGGAGCTGTAGAGCGCGCCGACGGGGATGCCCAGACGCGCGATCCAGGACCCCAGATTGACGATCGCCCCGCCACCGGCCTCCGCCATGGCGGGCGCGACGGCCGCCGTCAGGAAGAACGGGGCCTTGACGTTGACCGCGTAGACCTGGTCGAAGGTCTTCTCGTCGGTGGCGGTGGTCGTGTCGGCGGGGTAGATGCCCGCGTTGTTGACGAGCACGTCGATACGGCCGCCCAGGACCCGTGTCGCCTCCTCGGCCAGCGCCCGCGAGGCGGCGGCGCTGCCGTCCAGGTCGGCCCGCACGAAGTCGGCACGGCCGCCGCGAGCACGGATTCCCTCGACCACCTCCGCCCCACGCGCGCCACTGCGCCCCGAGACGACGACATGCGCCCCTTCGGCGGCAAAGGCCTCCGCGATCGCCCGCCCGATGTTGCTGGTCGCGCCGGTCACCAGCGCGGTCCTGCCCGTCAGCCGCATGGCCATGATCAACCCTCCGTGTCACTCGGTTCGCCGTCAGGTGCGGACCACTGTGCGCCCGGGGAAATGGACCGGCAAGTCCAGAAATCTGCATGGGGCGCAGAGCGCCCGGCAGTCACGGACTCGAAGGCTCAGATGATCGAGTCCCCTCACGCAAGGGAACGCGCGATGCGGAATCCGACGTCGTCGACCTGGAAGGTCGGGTGGCTGCGGCGCCGTGCGGAGGCCCGGCAACTCCAGTGCTCATCGAACCAACCACCGCCACGGAGCACCCGGTAAGTGCCGTAGACCTCGGCGTCGTAGACGTCCCAGCACCAGTCCCAGACGTTGCCGAGCATGTCGTAGAGCCCCCATGCGTTGGGGCGTTTTCCGCCCACGTCGTGGATGCGCTCGTGCGAGTTGCCGCGGTACCAGGCGATGTCGTCGAGTTCCCCGTAACGAGGTCCTGTCGTGTCGGCACGGCAGGCGCGCTCCCACTCGGCTTCGGTGGGCAGGCGGTACCCGTCGGCGGACACGTCCCACTTGACGCCTTCGCCTTCGGCGCGGAGGTGGTACGCGGGCGTGAATCCGTCGTGCTGGGACAGGGCGTTGCAGAACCGCGCCGCGTCCCACCAGGAGACGGACTCGACGGGCAGCCGGTCCCCCTGGGCGGTGCTCGGCCGTCGGCCTGTGATCTCGGCATACAACGCCTGGGTGACCGGGGATGCCGCGAGCTGGTAGGGCGAAAGCTCGACCGGCCAACTGCGCCGTGTCCGCCGGTCCGACAGCGTCACCTGCCCCGGCGGGATGGCGATCATCTCGTGCCCCGTCATCACGTCCATGATCAGGAGATTCTAAGGGCTCGCGGAGACCTCGACTTCACGGCGAGTTGGTGGTGCCGACAGCCGCCACCCTCATCGCCCACGGTTCACTATCCGGCCCTGAACAGGGCAATCATCAACCCGATGAACACTGCAGCCGAAACCACGCTGAGGGAGACGTAAACGGTCCTGGACCACTGCTCAGCACTCACTGGGCTCCCCCCTCCCTGGACAACCAAGCTCGGTAACTCTATGGCCGCATCAGCCCGAACGGTCAGGCGCCTCACCATGGCTTGGATCCCGCTTTTCCACCTGCGACAACGAGTCAGGTCAATCCCGAACCGGCATAAAGCATCTTGTGATTCGCGGCGGTACGGTTTGCCGATGACCGATTCCCTGCCACCCGGTGGCGTAGTTCTCGATGCGGACGAACTGACCGCTCGCTGGGCGGACGCCTGGCGGCCGGAGCAGGTCGCGGAGCGGTTGGGCGGGGTCGGTGTGCCCTGGTGTGTCGCGGCGGGATGGGCGCTGGACCTGTTCCGCGGGGAGCAGTCGCGGGATCACGGTGACCTGGAGATCGCCGTGCCCGTGGCGGGGTTCGCGGAGGTACGTGACCGCTTCCCCGGGTACGTGTTCGACGCGGTGGGCTCAGGACGTGTCTGGGCAACGGCAGGAGACGAGGCACTCGCGGCGACGCACCAGACATGGATACGGGATCCGGCGAGTGGCCAGTTCCTCTTCGACGTCTTCCGCGAGCCGCACGAGGGCGGGACCTGGATCTGCAGGCGGGACGAGAGCCTGCGGCTGCCGTACGGCGCGGTCATCGACCGGACGGCGGACGGCATCCCCTACCTGGTGCCGGAGCTGGTGCTGTTGTTCAAGGCGAAGGAGACCCGGCCCAAGGACCAGGCCGACTTCGACGGGGTTCTGCCCCTGCTGGGCCGGACGCGGCGCGAAGTTCTCGGCGGGTGGCTGACGCACGTATATCCCGGACACTCCTGGCTGGCGAGGCTGGCCACGCGGTGACGAGGACCAACTGCCCCACGCTCAGCGGCCCGGTTGCACCGTGTACGAGACGAAGTTCGCCCAGGCGGTGTGCTGCAGGGTGAGGTGGGGGCCGGCGGGGTGTTTGGAGTCGCGTATGTGGATCGTGGTCGGGGTGGGGGCTATCTCGACGCAGGCGGAGCCTTGTTCGCTGTAGGTCGACTTCTGCCAAGTAGGTTCGGTCATGGTTCGTCTCTCAGATGTCTTGGGCGATGCGGTGGACGAGGTCGAGCGAGGAGGCGGGTTTAAGGGCGACGGCCTCCATGCGGTCCAGGACGAGCCGGTACATCTCCAATCGCCCTGCCCCGTCGACGAGTTCACTGCCGTGCGCGGTGTCCACCTCGACGGTGTCGAGGGCGGGCAGCGGCCCGTGGAAGTAGTCGACGGCGTGGCCTGTCGTGGGGAACGAGGTGCCGTCGAAGGGGATCACCCGGAGGCTGACGGCGGGGTGCTTGCTGATCTCGGCGAGGTGCTGCAGTTGGGCCCTGGCCACCTCGCGACCGCCGAACTGCATGCGCAGGGCGGCCTCGTGGACGATCGCCGTGTACGACGGCGGCTGCTCGCGGTGGAGGATGGCCTGCCGCTTGATCCTGTGGGAGATCCGGTACTCGATCTCGTGGGGGCGAAGTGCAGGAACCGCTTCACGGAACAGCGCCCGGGCGTGTTCCGGTGTCTGGAGCAGACCGGGGACGTTGATGACCTGTGTCACGCGCAGCCCTGTGGCGTGGTGTTCCAGTTCCGCCAGGTCGAGGAGACGGGGCGGCAAAGTATCCCGGTACTCCTCCCACCAGCCCCGGGTGCGGTCGGCGGCCATGGCGGCGAGGGCGTCGACCAAGGGCTGGTCCGTGCAGCCGTAGATGTGGGCGAGCGTGTGTACGCGTTCCGCGCTGATGCCGAAGCGGTTCGCCTCGATGTTGCTGATCTGCGCTTGTGTCGTGCCCAGGGATCTGGCGGCCTCGGCGGCGGTCATGCCTGCGCGTTCGCGTAGCCGGCGCAGTTCTACACCGATACGGAGGCGCCGTGCCGTGGGGGTGGGCCTCGGTGCCATGTCCTCACTCCGTTTCATACACCTGGCGTAGTGGTCACCCACACGAAGGAGATTGCTGAAGGTTTTGCTCGAAGCTGCAAAACCTTCAGGTGTTGAAGTCTACGGTTGGCTCAAGCCGCTCAACTCCCGCCCCGTAAGTCGGAAGCGCACCGCGCCGCCCTGCCCGTGCGCGGCACTGCCACCGCCCGGTCGGATTGTCGAGTGAGCCGAGTCCTCCCACCGTAGGAGCCGTCATGGTCACCGTAGCCCCGCGCGATACCTGGGCGTACGCCCTCCGCCTGCCTCATGACCCCCGCGCCGCACGTGTCGCACGTATGACCGTACGGTCCGTGTTGGACAGTCACGGCAGAGGCGAAGTCCTCGACGCCGTGCAGTTGTTGACCTCCGAACTGGTCACCAACGCCTACCTGCACAGCGGCGGGCCCGTCTCCCTGCGCCTCACCGCCCTTGCCGACGGGCGGCTGCGGGTCGGGGTCTGGGACAGTCATCCGCATGTCCCCGCCCCCTTCGGTGAGCCGCCGTGGAATCGGGTGCCGCCCGCGCCGGCGGATGCCGAGAGCGGGCGTGGGCTGTGCCTCGTGACGGAGTACGCCGACAGATGGGGCGGCTGGCCCCTCGGGGACGGCCCCCTGGAGCGCGGCGCCGGGAAACTGCTCTGGTTCGAGGTGGGCGGGAAGGGAAGCCCGTGACGGAGTGTCTCGTGTGCGGCGTTGAGGGTCAGGGTTCGTAAGTCCTCCCGCCGGGTCCTACAGGTGCGGCTCCGGCCGCAGGGCGAGGTCGAGCAGTCCCGGGAAGCGTGTCTCGAACTCCGCTCGCCGCAGGCGGTTGACCCGGCGCGGTCCCTCGTCCCGCTGTTCGACGAGACCGGCCGCCCGCAGCACGGAGAAGTGGTGGCTGAGGGCGGCCTTGCCGACGGGCACGTCGAAGCTGCCGCAGCTGCGGGACCACTCGGCGCTGGCGGCCAACTCCCTGACGAGCGTGAGACGTACGGGGTCGGCGAGCGCGGCGAGCGCGGTGAGGACGGGCACCTCGTCGGGGTGGGTGTGCTCGGGGGCGGCCCGGTGGCTCGTGCCGGCCATGCCGTCCTCCTCACTGCCGTGTTCCGCTTGCCGAGTGTTCGATGAAAACCATACACTCCCGAGTGTTCGATTCATGTTGAACACTCGCTGAGGGGTGTGCCATGCGCGCGGTCGAGTTGCAGGAATACGGCGGTCCTGAGGTCCTGAAGGCGGTGGAGGCGGACGTCCCCGAGCCGGGCCCCGGTGAGGTGAGCATCGATGTGGCGTACGCGGGCGTGAACTTCGCCGACCTCAAGGCGCGTTCGGAGGGCTACCGCGTGCCGGGCCTGCCGTTCCGTCCGGGACTGGAGGTCTCGGGCCGGGTCAGGGCCCTCGGCGCCGGCGTCACGGACCTCGCCGTCGGCCAGGAGGTGGCCGCGCTGACACAGGGCGGCGCCTACGCGGACGTGGTCGTGACGGAGGCGACGGCGGTCTTCCCGCTGCCGGCGGGGGCGGACCTGCGCACCGGAGCCACGCTCCCGTCCGTCCTGCCGACGGCATACGCCCTCGTCCACACCGTCGGGCGCCTCCAGCCAGGCGAGACCGTCCTCGTGCAGGGTGCGGCGGGCGGGGTCGGCACGGCGGCCGGGCAACTGGCGAAGGCGGCGGGCGCGGCCGCGGTGTACGGCGTGGTGTCGAGCGCGGCGAAGGCGACGTATGCGCGGGACCACGGCTACGACGAGGTCTTCGTCGGCGACTTCGAGGAGCCGGTCCAGAAGGCCACCGGCGGCAGGGGAGTCGACCTGGCCCTCGACCCCGTCGGCGGCCGGACGCTGCGCGCGGGCCTGTCGTCCCTGGCCCGCTTCGGCCGCCTGGTCTCCTACGGCAACGCGAGCGGCGAACCGGCCTGGACGGCGGGCCAGCCGGAGCTGTATCCGCGGGGCCTGTCGGTCGCCGGTTTCTCCATCCTGACGCTGGCCCAGACGGCGCCGGACGTGCTGCGCGAGCTGTCCGCCCGGGCCTTCGCGAAGGCGGTGGACGGCACGGTGACCCTGCCGGTCACGGCCGAGTTCGCCCTGGAGGAGGCGGCGGAGGCACACCGCCTGATGGGCGCCCGGACGAGCACGGGGAAGCTCCTGTTGCGGGTCGCGGTCTGACGGCGTTGTCGGCTGTCGAAGGCCATTGAAGGTCGGGGCCGGAACCGTGTGGCTGAGCACCCGAACCGCTGACCGGGGATGGTGGTTCGGCCGCTGGTGAACGCCGATCCGGGGCAGGACCCGTGCCGGAGGCGTTCACCGCGACGGTCTCGGCGTTCCTGGAGGAAACCGTCCGCGGGCGTGATCCGCGGCGGGCAGGAGGAGGTGGACGCCTGCGCGGACGCCGTGCGGTGGGTTGGCCGGACACGGGGTTCAGCTACCTCGTGCGGGACTGACCGCTCACGGTGCGCTCGGCCACACCAGCAGCATGTACGCCCCGCAGTACGCCGAGCCCGCGACGGCCGTCGTCAGGGCGAGTACACGTACGCGTGTCGAGGCGCGGGCGAGACAGCCGGCCACCGGCAGCAGGAGGGGGAAGCCGGGGAGGAGGAAGCGGGCGCGCGGGAAGTAGACGCCGCCGCTGGCCGCCACGATCAGCAGCAGGACCGCGCTGAACACCAGGAGCGGGAGCGGTTGCCGGTCCGCCGCCGACAGTCCGAACAGGACGACGGAGACCAGCATCGTCAGGCTCACCACCACCAGGAACAGCTCCGGCCGCGAGACCTGCCCGAACAGGTGCCGCAGCCAGCGCAGGGTCTCCGCGCCGCCGTCCAGCTCGTTGTGCCACATCCGCTGCACGGCGAAGTAGCCGTCCCAGCGGCCCAGTCTGACGCCCACCCAGCCGACGTACGCGCACCAGCCGAGGGGGGCGGTCAGCGCCGCCGTCAGGGCGCGGGCCGAGAAGCGGGAGCGGAGGGAGAGCAGCGCGGTGACCGTCACGGCGGCGGCCACGGCGATGCCCGTCGGTCGGGTCAGTCCGGCCAGTACCGAGCCGGCCGCCGCGTACAGCCAGCGCTCGGTCAGCACCGCGTACAGCGTCCAGGCGGCGAACGCCGTGAACAGGGACTCCGTGTAGCCCATCCACTGGACCAGGCCCACCGGGTACGCCGCCCACAGCACGGTGAGCAGCACCCCGACACGGCGGCCGGCCAGCCGGTCGCCCACCGCGAACACGCCCCAGGCGGCGATCAGGGACGCCAGCCAGGCGAGCGCCAGGCCGGTACTGGCCCGGGTGCCCGGCGTCAGGACCGCGACCGCTTTGACCAGGAGCGGATACAGCGGGAAGAACGCCAGGTTGTTGTGGTCGTAGGCGGTGCCGAGTGTGTGGGCGTACCCGTGGTCCGCGATGCCCAGGTACCAGCGGGAGTCCCACTGCGTCGCCAGCATCGGCCACACCCCGTGGTGCCGCCGGTGCGCCCACACGGCGAGGAACACCAGTCCGGTGAGCCGTACGGCGAGGTACGCGGCGAGTGCGGGAGCCGCCCGGCGCAGGGCGTGCCGGGGGGCGGCGGTCGCGGTGGGGTGGTGGGGTCGTCGGGTGCCCGGGATGTGCCCGCGGGGGGCGGTGTCGGGGGCGGTCGAGGACACGGCGGCGGCTCCAGTGCGACGGCTGCTTCGGCGGGTGTTACCCGTTCACCGTTTCCCGGCCGCCGGGGCGGTGCGCGGAGCCCGCGTCAACTGCCGCCGGTAAATCACCCGATGGGGTGCTACGGACCCGTACATGGGTCAACGCAGAGGGCGCCCCCCCTGGGGGGGCGCCCTCCGGTGTGTCAGATGCCGGCTGCCGCGGACAGGTCGCGCTTGATCGCCGTGAGCAGGTCGGTCGCGGTGGCGCGGGCCGTGGGGAGGCCGGCGTGCGTCGTCACGGGGACGACCACCTCCAGGTAGCACTTCAGCTTGGGCTCGGTGCCGCTGGGGCGGACGATGACGCGGGCCCCGGTGAGGGTGTAGCGGAGGCCGTCGGTGGGAGGCAGGCTTTCGGTGCCCTGGGTGAGGTCCTCGGCCTTGGTGACGGGGAGGCCCGCGAGTTCGGTCGGGGGGTGCTCGCGGAGCGTCCGCATGGCCTGGGCGATCACGGAGAGGTCCTGGACGCGGACCGAGAGCTGGTCGGTGGCGTGCAGGCCGTGCTCCACGGCGAGGTCGTCGAGGAGGTCGAGGAGGGTGCGGTTCTCCTCCTTGAGGACGGAAGCGAGCTCGGTGATCAGGAGGGCCGCGGTGATGCCGTCCTTGTCGCGGACGCCGTCGGGGTCGACGCAGTAGCCGAGGGCCTCCTCGTAGCCGTAGCGCAGGCCGTCGACGCGGGCGATCCACTTGAAGCCGGTGAGGGTCTCCTCGTACGGCAGTCCGGCCTTCTCGGCGATGCGGCCGAGGAGGGAGGAGGAGACGATCGACTCGGCGAAGACGCCGGTGGCGCCGCGGCGGACCAGGTGGGCGGCGAGGAGGGAGCCGACCTCGTCGCCGCGGAGCATGCGCCAGGTGCCGTTGTCCTTGACGGCCGCGGCACAGCGGTCGGCGTCCGGGTCGTTCGCGATGATCAGGTCGGGGTCCGTCTCGCGGGCCTTCGCGAAGGCGAGGTCCATCGCGCCGGGCTCTTCCGGGTTGGGGAAGGCGACGGTCGGGAAGTCGGGGTCCGGCTCGGCCTGTTCGGTGACGAGGGCGGGGGCGGGGAAGCCGGCGCGGGCGAAGGCGGCGAGGAGGGTGTCCTTGCCGACGCCGTGCATGGCCGTGTAGACCGTGCGGGCGGTGCGGGGGGAGCCGGGGGCCAGGACGGCGTCCGTACGGGCCAGGTAGGCGTCCAGGACGGTGTCGTCGAGGGTTTCCCAGCCGGTGTCGGGGCGGGGGACCTCGTGGAGGCTCGCGATCGTCTGGATTTCGGCGGCGATCTCCGCGTCGGCGGGCGGGACGATCTGGGAGCCGTCGCCGAGGTAGACCTTGTAGCCGTTGTCGCGGGGCGGGTTGTGGCTGGCGGTGACCTCCACGCCGGCGACCGCGCCCAGGTGCCGTATGGCGAACGCCAGGACCGGGGTGGGGAGGGGGCGGGGGAGTACGACGGCCTGGAGGCCGGCGCCGGTCATCACGGCGGCGGTGTCGCGGGCGAAGTCGGCGGACTTGTGGCGGGCGTCGTAGCCGATCACGACGGTGCCGGTGCCCTGGCCCTGCTTCCTGAGGTACGCGGCGAGGCCGGCGGCGGCTCGGATGACGACGGAGCGGTTCATGCGCATCGGGCCGGCGCCGAGCTCGCCGCGCAGGCCGGCGGTGCCGAACTGGAGGGTGCCGCTGAAGCGGGCCGACAGCTCGGTGAGGTCACCGGCCTCGATGAGCTTGGCGAGCTCGTCGCGGGTTTCCGGGTCGGGGTCCTCGGACTGCCAGGCTCGGGCCCGGGCGGTGAGATCGTCGTGCACGGTCGTCGTCCAACCTCTCGTGGTGTGCCTGCGGCGCCTGTGCTGCTTCGGTGGGGGTGCGCGTAGCGCCTACGGGTGGTGGTGGGTCGGTGCCGGGGCGGGGAGTCTCCGTCCTCGGACCGGCGGTGGTGCATCTCGGATGGTGCGGGGTGACGAACGCCGGCCGCTGCGGGCGGAAACTCCCCGCCCCGTCCCCTTGCGAACCATTGCGACAGACGGCAGTCGCAGCGTCCCGACCATGGCATGGGGTGGGTGACTGCAGCGCCCCGTCTCGGTCCTGGCATGGGGTGACTGCAGCGTCCCGTTCCGATCCTGGCATGGGGTGACTGCAGCGCCCCGTAAGGGGCGCGGGGAACTGCGCGAACGGCCACGATGGAGTCGCAGACGCACTCGGACCGCAGGTGGCAACCCGGATGGCGTCCTCAGAGCCTGCCCAGTACCTGCGCCAGCAGCTCGCCCATCCGTGCCGCCGAGTCGCGGCCCGCCTGGAGGACCTCCTCGTGGTTGAGGGGCTCGCCGGTCATGCCCGCGGCGAGGTTCGTCACCAGGGAGATGCCCAGGACCTCGGCGCCCGCCTCGCGCGCAGCGATCGCCTCGAGGACCGTCGACATGCCCACCAGGTCCGCGCCGATGACGCGGGCCATGCGGATCTCGGCCGGGGTCTCGTAGTGCGGGCCGGGGAACTGCGCGTAGACGCCCTCTTCGAGGCTGGGGTCGATCTCCTTGCACAGGGCGCGCAGGCGGGGGGAGTAGAGGTCGGTGAGGTCGACGAAGTTGGCGCCGATGATGGGGGAGGTCGCCGTCAGGTTGATGTGGTCGCTGATGAGGACCGGCTGGCCGGGGCGCATGCCCTCGCGCAGGCCGCCGCAGCCGTTGGTGAGGATGATCGTCTTGCAGCCGGCGGCCACGGCGGTGCGGACGCCGTGTGCGACGGAGGCGACGCCCCGGCCCTCGTAGTAGTGCGTGCGGCCCAGGAAGACCAGCGCGCGCTTGTCACCGGAGGAGTACGAGCGGATCTTGCCGCCGTGTCCCTCCACGGCCGGCGGCGGGAAGCCGGGCAGCTCGGTGACCTGGAACTCGGCGTCGGGGGCGCCCAGGGCGTCGACGGCCGGAGCCCAGCCGGAGCCCATCACGAGGGCGACGTCGTGGGTCTCGGCGCCCGTGAGCTCGCGCAGGCGAGCGGCGGCCGCGTCGGCGGCGGCGTGGGGGTCGCCCTGGATGTCGTCCGGAAGAAGAGATGCGTTCACGCGCATGAGAGTAGCTGGTCTGGGCCTACGCGCGTAGATGACGGAGCTCCTGGGATTGCGATCGTTGTCTTGTCGTTTCCGATGAGGGGTGTGACGCGGGTAACTTTTGGGTGGGCTGTGGGTGGTCTGTGGGGCTTGGGCCTCAGCAGGGGCGCTTGCGGAGTTCCATCACGTAGTCGTGAGGGGCGCCCGCGGACTCGGCCGCGTCGGCGATCTCGCCCAGGTAGCGGGCGGAGGGCAGGCCGCCCTCGTAGCCGTCGAGGACGTAGAGCCAGGCGGTCTCCTCGCCCTCCAGGGTGTGCACGCGGACCCGGGCGCGGCGGTAGATGCCCATGGCGACGCCCTCCCAGCGGTCCATGGACTCCTCGTCCATCGGGGCGATGTCGTACAGGCCGACGAAGACCTGGGAGACGGGGTCCTCGACGATCGTCGCCAGGGAGCCCTCCCAGCCCATCTGCTCGCCACCGAAGGTCAGCCGCCATCCGTTCAGCCAGCCGGTGGCGCGCAGGGGGGAGTGGGGGGCGCGGCGGGACATCAGCCGCGCGTCGAGATTGCCGGCGTACGCGGCGTAGAGCGACGACATGGAGAGAGGGTACGGCAGGCGTCACGGGTGTCACTCCCGTCCCGGGAAGCGCCGGGCGCCGCCCCCGGGCAGTAGCACCTTGAAGCGTGCGGGACAATGGAGTACGTGACTCGGATCGTGATCATCGGTGGCGGACCCGGCGGCTATGAAGCGGCGCTGGTGGCCGCGCAGCTCGGCGCGGAGGTGACCGTCGTCGACTGCGACGGTCTGGGCGGAGCGTCGGTGCTGACCGACTGCGTGCCGTCGAAGACCCTTATCGCTACGGCCGAGGTCATGACGACCTTCGATTCGTCGTATGAAGAGCTGGGGATCATCGTTGCCGATGACACCCCGCCCCTGGAGCAGGCCGCCCGGGTGGTGGGGGTCGATCTGGGGAAGGTCAACCGGCGTGTGAAGCGGCTTGCTCTTGCCCAGTCGCACGACATCACGGCCTCGGTGACGCGCGCCGGTGCGCGGGTCATGCGGGGGCGGGGGCGGCTGGAGGGCATGCAGGCGCTCGACGGGTCCCGGAAGGTCGTGGTCAGCGCGGCGGACGGGAGTGAGGAGACGCTCACGGCCGATGCGGTGCTGATCGCTACCGGGGGGCATCCGCGCGAGGTGCCCGACGCCCTGCCCGACGGCGAGCGCATCCTGAACTGGACCCAGGTCTACGACCTCGACGAGCTGCCCGAGGAGCTCATCGTGGTCGGGTCGGGTGTGACCGGTGCCGAGTTCGCGGGCGCGTACCAGGCGCTGGGGTCGAAGGTCACCCTGGTGTCGTCGCGGGACCGCGTGCTGCCGGGTGAGGACCCGGACGCGGCCGCCGTTCTGGAGGACGTCTTCCGGCGCCGTGGCATGAACGTCATGGCGCGGTCGCGGGCCGCCGCCGCCAAGCGGGTCGGGGACCGGGTGGAGGTGACGCTGGCCGACGGCCGGGTGATCAGCGGTTCGCACTGCCTGATGGCCGTCGGTGCCATTCCGAACAGCGCGGGGCTGGGGCTGGAGGGGGCCGGCGTCAAGCTGCGCGACTCCGGGCACATCTGGACCGACAAGGTGTCCAGGACGACGGCTCCGGGGGTGTACGCCGCCGGTGACGTGACGGGCGTGTTCGCGCTGGCGTCGGTGGCCGCCATGCAGGGGCGGATCGCGATGTACCACTTCCTGGGTGATGCGGTGGCTCCGCTGAACCTGAAGACCGTTTCGTCGAATGTTTTTACCGATCCTGAGATCGCGACGGTGGGGTACACGCAGGCTGACGTGGATGCCGGGAAGATCGACGCCCGGGTGGTGAAGCTGCCCCTGCTGCGCAACCCGCGCGCGAAGATGCAGGGCATCCGGGACGGCTTCGTGAAGCTGTTCTGCCGGCCGGGCACGGGGATCGTGGTGGGCGGTGTGGTGGTTTCGCCGCGGGCCTCGGAACTGATCCATCCGATCTCGATCGCCGTCGACAACAATCTGACGGTCGAACAGATCGCGAACGCGTTCACCGTCTACCCCTCTCTTTCGGGGTCGATCGCCGAGGTGGCGCGGCAGCTGCACACGCGGAAGACCGGCAGCGAGCTCTGACGGCCGGAACCGACTCCCCGCTGGTCACGGGGAGTTGTCGGTCATGCGTGCGGCATAGGCGGGATGGATAGCCCTATACCACTCCCGACCCTGCTGTGCGAACAACTTCTGCTATTCGGCGCAAACTGCTGAAAGCAGACGGTCGTTGGGGTTACTGTCAGTTTCGTGTTCGCTGCAGAACGTCGCCAATTGATCCTCGAAATGGTGCGAGCGAACGGGGCCGTGTCGCTCCGTGAGCTCGCCCGCGTCGTCCAGACCTCCGAAGTGACCGTACGGCGGGACGTGCGCGCACTGGAGGCAGAAGGACTCCTCGACCGCCGGCACGGCGGTGCGGTACTGCCGGGCGGGTTCACGCGGGAGTCCGGCTTTCCGCAGAAGTCTCATCTCGCGACCGCCGAGAAGACGGCCATCGCCGATCTCGCCGCGGGCCTCGTCGAAGAGGGCGAGGCCATCGTGGTCGGGGCGGGTACCACCACGCAGGAGCTCGCACGCCGGCTGGCGAGAGTGCCCGGCCTCACCGTCGTCACCAACTCGCTGCTGGTGGCACAGGCCCTGGCCCATGCCAACCGGGTCGAGGTCGTGATGACCGGCGGTACCCTGCGGGGCTCCAACTACGCGCTCGTCGGCTCCGGTGCGGAGCAGTCCCTCCAGGGGCTGCGCGTGTCGAGGGCCTTCCTGTCCGGGAGCGGCCTGACGGCCGAGCGGGGGCTGTCCACGTCCAACATGCTGTCGGCTTCCGTCGACCGGGCGCTGGTGCAGGCCGCCGCGGAGGTCGTGATCCTCGCCGATCACACCAAGCTCGGTACGGACACCATGTTCCAGACCGTGCCGACCGATGTCATCACCCGGCTGGTCACGGACGAGCCGCCGGCCCACGACGACCGTGCGGTCACCGAACTGCAGGCCCTTGCCGATCAGGGGGTGCAGATCGCCGTGGCCGGGGCGTCGGGGAACCCGGGGGGTGACCAGGCCCCGGCGCGCCAGCAGCATCAACAGCGTCGGGACGTCGCCCTGCCGGGGCCGCGGCGGAGTCAGGGGCCGGGGGCCGGGTTGCGGTCGGCGTCGATGCTGGGCGGAGAGCCGCCGGCGGGGGCCGAGCGGGGGCGGGTCGCTGATATGCGGCGCCGGTGAGGGGCGGGTGCCCAGGCGCCGTGGTGATTCGATTGTTGCGCGGGTGCGGGTCCGCTGTGGCCGGTCGCGCCCACGCGGCGGAGCCGCATATCAATACAGCCCCGCGCCCCTGGGTTTCTCAGGTCTGAGTCCCTTCAGAGTCAAGGTCAGCAATCTGTGCGCCAAGTGCGGGTCTCCCGGTGACTCCTCCGCTGCCAGGGCGATGGCGTGGGTGAGTTGGAGGAGATCGGTGATCTGCACGTCCGGGCGTACCGTGCCCGTGTTCTGAGCACGGATCAGCAAGGCCTCGCCCGCCTCCCGCATCGGGGTGCCGCAGCGGGACAGGGCCGAGTCCGGGGACGCTGACATCAGGGCCCTCGACAGGCCCCGGTACGCCGCCGCGTGGACGACCACCTCGTGGAGCCAGGTCAGCAGGGCCTGGCACGGGTTGGGGGCGGTCCGCAACTCGCGGGCCCTGGCCAGGAGTTCGTTCACCGCGTCCTCGAAGACCGCGCTCATCAGGGCGTGCCGGTTCGGGAAGTGGCGGTAGAGGGTGCCGATGCCCACGCCCGCCCGGCGGGCCACGTCCTCCAGGGAGGCGTCCGTGCCGTGCTCGGCGAAGACGGTACGGGCCTCGGCGAGCAGCCGGTCGTGGTTGCGGCGGGCGTCGGCGCGCATGGGCCGTTCCGGAAGGTCGGACGCCCGGCGAACGCGGTGACGTTCGCCGGGCGATGCCGTACGGGGTGTCGTCAGTCCTTGATCTCGCAGATCACGGCGCCGGAGGTGAGGGACGCGCCGACCTCGGCGGCGAGGCCCTTGACGGTGCCCGCCTTGTGCGCGTTCAGCGGCTGCTCCATCTTCATGGCCTCCAGGACGACGATCAGGTCGCCCTCCTTGACCTCCTGGCCCTCCTCGACCGCGACCTTGACGATCGTGCCCTGCATCGGCGAGGCGAGGGTGTCGCCGGAGGCGACCGGGCCGGACTTCTTGGCGGCACGGCGCTTCGGCTTGGCGCCCGCGGCGAGGCCGGTGCGGGCCAGGGTCATGCCCAGGGACGCCGGGAGCGAGACCTCCAGGCGCTTGCCGCCCACCTCGACGACGACCGTCTCGCGGCCGGCCTCCTCCTCGGCCTCGGCGTCGGCCGGGGCGGCGAAGGGCTTGATCTCGTTGACGAACTCGGTCTCGATCCAGCGGGTGTGGACCGTGAAGGGGTCCTCGGAGCCGCTCAGCTCGGGGGCGAACGCCGGGTCCCGGACGACGACGCGGTGGAACGGGATGGCCGTGGCCATGCCCTCCACCTGGAACTCGTCCAGGGCGCGGGCGGCCCGCTGCAGGGCCTCCGCGCGGGTGCGGCCGGTGACGATCAGCTTGGCCAGCAGGGAGTCCCAGGCGGGGCCGATGACCGAGCCGGCCTCCACGCCCGCGTCCAGGCGGACACCGGGGCCGGAGGGGGCGTCGAAGCGGGTGACCGTGCCGGGGGCGGGCAGGAAGTTGCGGCCCGGGTCCTCGCCGTTGATGCGGAACTCGAACGAGTGACCGCGCAGCTCCGGGTCGCCGTAGCCGAGTTCCTCGCCGTCGGCGATCCGGAACATCTCGCGGACCAGGTCGATGCCGGCGACCTCCTCGGTCACCGGGTGCTCGACCTGGAGGCGGGTGTTGACCTCCAGGAAGGAGATCGTGCCGTCCTGGCCGACCAGGAACTCGCAGGTGCCGGCGCCGACGTAGCGGGCCTCCTTGAGGATGGCCTTGGAGGCGCGGTACAGCTCGGCGACCTGGGCCTCGGAGAGGAAGGGCGCGGGGGCCTCCTCGACCAGCTTCTGGTGGCGGCGCTGGAGCGAGCAGTCACGGGTGGAGACAACCACCACGTTGCCGTGGGTGTCGGCCAGGCACTGGGTCTCGACGTGCCGGGGACGGTCCAGGTAGCGCTCCACGAAGCACTCGCCGCGGCCGAAGGCGGCCACCGCCTCGCGGACGGCGGAGTCGTACAGCTCCGGGACCTCTTCGAGGGTGCGGGCGACCTTCAGGCCGCGTCCGCCGCCGCCGAAGGCCGCCTTGATGGCGATCGGCAGGCCGTGCTCCTCGGCGAACGCCACGACCTCGTCGGAGCCGGAGACCGGGTCCGGGGTGCCGGCCACCAGGGGCGCGCCCGCCCGCTGGGCGATGTGCCGGGCGGCTACCTTGTCGCCCAGGTCGCGGATGGCCTGCGGCGGCGGGCCGATCCAGGTCAGGCCCGCGTCCAGGACCGCCTGCGCGAACTCGGCGTTCTCGGAGAGGAAGCCGTAGCCCGGGTGGATGGCGTCCGCGCCTGCTTCGCGGGCGGCGTTGAGCACCTTCTGGATGTCCAGGTAGCTGGTGGCGGGGGTGTCACCGCCCAGGGCGAACGCCTCATCCGCGGCGCGGACATGCAGAGCGTCCCGGTCCGGGTCCGCGTAGACGGCCACGCTCGCGATCCCGGCGTCCCGGCAGGCCCGGGCCACGCGGACAGCGATTTCGCCACGGTTGGCGATGAGCACCTTGCGCACGATTGAGGCTCCCTCCTTGAAACAAGCCGAGTTTAGGGACTGCCGACACGGCACTTCGACCCGTCCCCGGTGGTGAGCTTGCCCACACGGAGCGTGATGCGGGGCTCACCCGACCCGCGAAATCCCTTGTCGCACCTCGGTACGCAGGACTCCTTCGGGAAACCCTAGCTCCGTCATGTGGTCAAGGTCTCTGTGAGAGCGTGCCGCGCCCCACTCCGTTTCTTTGTTGAGTCCCTACGAATGGCCCAACGTTTCTTTGCTGCCGACCGGACCCTTGTCCCGCGGTTTACCCGTTAGTAGCGTTCGCGATGTCTTGAACGTACTTCAAGTAACACCGGCTCGGTCCGGGCCGTGATCGAAAGTGGGTGGGGACCGGTGGTGCGCAGACCGGTGGCGTGGGTGGTGGCGGTCATACTTTTCGTCGAGGCATTCGGGATCGCGGCAGTCAACTGGTTCATGGGAGTGGTCGTCGACCGCCAGGACATGTCCCTGGCCGGCCTCGACCCGGACCGGATGTCGATGTCCGCGAAGGCGGGCGCCGTCGTCTTCGGCCTCTACTTCGCGCTGTGCGGCCTGGTGGCCCTGCTGGTCGCCGTACGCGACCGCGCGCCCGCCGGCCTCGGCCGGGTGCTCCTGGTCAGCGTCGCGGTCGTGCACGGCCTGCTGGGCGCCATCGCGTGGGGCCTGATCGGCCCTGCCGCGTTCGGGTACATGCTGGTCGTCCTCGCGCTCGTCGTGCTGCTGCTGATGACGTACGACCAAGTGGCGGACGGGGCCGGTGGTGCCGGGGCGGCGGGCGGCGACGGGGGCGGGGACGGTTCCGGCTCCGAGAGCGCCCCGGAACCGGAGCCCGAGCCGGAGGCGAAGAACGACACGCCGCCCGCGGCACCGTTCACTCCGCCGGCGCCCACAACTCCGTGATGCCGACGCCGAGCTCCTTGAGCAGCCGGCGGACCAGGGGCAGGCTGATGCCGATCACGTTGCCGTGGTCGCCGTCGATGCCCTCGATGAACGGCGCGCTGCGGCCGTCCAGGGTGAACGCTCCCGCCACGTAGAGGGGTTCGCCCGAGGCGACGTACGCGGCGATCTCCTCGTCGGTGGGCTCGCCGAACCGTACGACGGTGGACGCGGTCGCCGACACCCAGCGCTTGCTCGTCGTGTCCCACACGCAGTGCCCGGTCTGCAGGGTGCCGGCCCGGCCGCGCATCGACTTCCAGCGGGCGGTGGCCTCCTCGGCGTCCGCCGGCTTGCCGAGGGCCTGGCCGTCGAGGTCCAGCACCGAGTCGCAGCCGATGACGATCGCGCCCTGGACGTCGGGGCGGGCGGCGACGACGGACGCCTTCGCCTCCGCGAGGGCGAGGGCCAGATCGGCCGGGGTGGGGGCGGTGACGGCGTCCTCGTCGACACCGCTGACGATCACCTCGGGGGCGAGGCCCGCCTGGCGCAGGAGGTTCAGCCGGGCGGGGGACTGGGAGGCGAGGACGAGTCTGCGCATGGGGGCAGCGTATCGGTGTGGGCCGACAGGGGGCTGCTCACCTCACGCCGAGCACGATCATCAGCACCACCATGACCAGGGCCAGGAAGACGCCGAGCCGCCGGAGGGTGTTCTGCATGTCCTGCAGGTCCTTCGGCGGCTCGTCTTCGGGGTCCGACCACAGCATGTCACTAGCGTGGGGCTTGGCCGACGGGGGCGCCTGAGTAGGGGTACTCAGATTGGGGCTCGGGGTTCCGCTTAAGTGCGCGGTTCCCCGCGCCCCTGCTCTTTTGCCGTCAGCTCGGCCAGTACGTGCGGGTCCATGCGCTCGGGCTCGGGTGCGGGACTCGGCGTTGGGCGATGCGGCCCGGGTCGGACCAGGCGTTGCCTGGCGGTGGGGTGTCGGACGGGGCGGCCGCCGCGGCCGCGGCGCGTGCCCTTACCACCGCCAGTGCGGCGGCCAGCTCCTCCGGGGTCGGGTTGCCCCGTATGACCTTGATCGTCACAGCGGCTCCTTACAGGGGGATGTTGCCGTGCTTCTTCGGGGGCAGGGACTCGCGCTTGGTACGGAGCTGGCGCAGGCCGCGTACGACGTGGCGCCGGGTGTCCGACGGCATGATGACGGCGTCGATGTAGCCGCGTTCGGCCGCCGTGTAGGGGTTGAGGAGGGCGTCCTCGTACTCCCGGATGACCTGGGCCCGGGTGGCCTCGCCGGTTCCGGCGGCCTCGGCCTCCGCGATGGTGCGGCGGTGCAGGATGTTGACGGCGCCCTGGGCGCCCATGACGGCGATCTGGGCGGTCGGCCAGGCGAGGTTGAGGTCGGCGCCCAGGTGCTTGGAGCCCATGACGTCGTAGGCGCCGCCGAAGGCCTTGCGGGTGATGACGGTGATGAGGGGGACGGTGGCCTCGGCGTAGGCGTAGATCAGCTTGGCGCCGCGGCGGATGATGCCGTCGTGCTCCTGGTCGACGCCGGGCAGGAAGCCGGGGACGTCGACGAAGGTGATGACCGGGACGTTGAAGGCGTCGCAGGTGCGGACGAAGCGGGAGGCCTTCTCGCTCGCCTTGATGTCGAGACAGCCGGCGAACTGCATGGGCTGGTTGGCGACGATGCCGACCGGGTGGCCCTCCACGCGGCCGAAGCCGGTGACGATGTTCGGCGCGAACAGGGCCTGCGTCTCGAAGAACTCACCGTCGTCGACGACGTGTTCGATCACCGTGTGGATGTCGTACGGCTGGTTGGCGCTGTCCGGGACCAGGGTGTCCAGCTCGCGGTCCTCGTCGGTGACGGCGAGGTCGGCCTCCTCGGGGAAGGCCGGGGGCTCGGAGAGGTTGTTGGACGGCAGGTACGACAGCAGCTGCTTGACGTACTCGACGGCGTCCTTCTCGTCGCCGGCCATGTGGTGGGCCACGCCGGAGACGGAGTTGTGGGTCCGGGCGCCGCCCAGCTCCTCGAAGCCGACGTCCTCGCCGGTGACCGTCTTGATGACGTCCGGGCCGGTGATGAACATGTGGGACGTCTGGTCGACCATGACCGTGAAGTCGGTGATGGCCGGGGAGTACACCGCGCCGCCGGCGCAGGGGCCGACGACGAGCGAGATCTGCGGGATCACGCCGGAGGCGTGGGTGTTGCGGCGGAAGATCTCGCCGTAGGCACCGAGGGAGGCGACCCCCTCCTGGATCCGGGCGCCGCCGGAGTCGTTGATGCCGATGACCGGGCAGCCGGTCTTCAGGGCGAAGTCCATCACCTTCACGATCTTCTGGCCGTAGACCTCGCCGAGGGCGCCGCCGAAGACGGTGAAGTCCTGCGAGAAGACGGCGACGGGACGGCCGTCGACCGTGCCGTACCCGGTGACCACGCCGTCCCCGTAGGGGCGGTTCTTGTCCAGGCCGAAGTTGGTGGAGCGGTGCCGGGCGAACTCGTCCAGCTCGATGAAGGAGCCCTCGTCGAGGAGCAGCTCGATCCGCTCACGGGCCGTCAGTTTGCCCTTCGCGTGCTGCTTTTCGACCGCGCGCTCCGAACCGGCGTGTGTCGCTTCGTGGACACGGCGCTGGAGATCCGCGAGCTTCCCCGCGGTCGTGTGGATGTCGATCTCTTCCGGCTCGGACATCGGGATGCGGCTCCCTGCCTGCTCAAAAGGGGGGACGGTTACTCATCCGTAGCGTAGTGGGGCGCCTACCAAACGGCAGTGCGGCGTACAACACACCTAGGGTGGCTTGCATGACGCCCCGAGATGCAGCAGATGCGAACAACAATCGTTGGTCCGACCTGGACCGTCCACCGCTGAACGCGGCGGGGCTGCGCAAGGCCCTGGTGCGGGACGGCGGCCATGGGGGCCTGTACTGCGACATCGAGGTCGTGGACCGCACCGGCTCGACCAATTCCGACCTCGTGGCGCGGGCCGTCGCGGGAGGCGCCGACGAGGGTGCGGTGCTGGTCGCCGAGGAGCAGACGGCGGGGCGTGGCCGGCTGGACCGGCAGTGGACGGCGCCGCCGCGCTCGGGCCTGTTCTTCTCGGTGCTGCTGAAGCCGGCCGAGGTGCCGGTGGCCCGCTGGGGCTGGCTGCCGCTGCTCACGGGGGTTGCGGTGGCGACGGGGCTGGCGCGGGCGGCGGGCGTCGACACGGCACTCAAGTGGCCGAACGACGTTCTGGTCACCGTGGGTGACGCGGAGCGCAAGGCCGGGGGCATCCTCGCGGAGCGGGCCGGCGAGGACGGTGTGGTGGTCGGCGTCGGCATCAACGTCACGCTCCGCGCGGCGGAGCTGCCGGTGCCGCAGGCGGGTTCGCTGGCGCTGGCCGGGGCGGTGAGCACGGACCGGGAGACGCTGCTGAGGGCGGTCCTGCGGTCCCTGGAGGACTGGTACGGGCGCTGGCGCGCGGCGGGCGGCGATCCGGACGCGAGCGGGCTCCAGGAGGCCTACGCGGCGGGGTGCGCGACGCTGGGGCGGTCGGTGCGGGCGGAGCTGCCCGGGGACCGGTCGCTGGTCGGGGAGGCGGTGGCGATCGACGGCGACGGGAGACTGGTGATCGCCACGGGGGAAGGGGTTCAGGAGCCGGTGGGGGCGGGGGACATCGTGCATCTGCGGCCGGCGTGAGGGTGGTGCGGGTGGGCCGGGGCCGGGGGGTGGGGACGCTTACCGGCGCTTGCCGGGTGCCTCCCCCAGCCTTCGGCCGGGGGGACCCCCAGCGCCCACCCGTGCCGCCCTGCGGCACGCCTGCCCGCAGCTATGCAGCCGACGCGACTGCAGCGCCCCCGTAAGGGGCGCGGGGAACTGCGTGACCAACCCCCACCCACCCGCACCCGAAACTCGACCCCTCACCACCCCGATGTCGGCTTACCTCACGAAGTGAGCTACCGCACAGCTGCCGTAGAGTTGAGGCCGGTCGGTATGCGACCGCGGTAGATCGGAAGGGCAGCAGGCGTGACCGTCGACGACACGGGCTCCGGCGCGGGCGCGGACGCCGCCGACTCCGGCGAGGATCCTCTCGCGCTGCGTCTCGAAGGCCTGATCCTCGGGGCGGAGCGCCGCTACACCCCCTTCCAGGCGGCCCGCAGCGCCGGTGTCTCCATGGAGCTGGCGTCGAGGTTCTGGCGGGCGATGGGCTTCGCCGACATCGGGCAGGCCAAGGCGCTGACGGAGGCCGACGTGCTGGCCCTGCGCCGGCTCGCCGGCCTCGTCGAGGCGGGGCTGCTCAGCGAGGCCATGGCCGTGCAGGTGGCGCGGTCGACGGGGCAGACCACCGCCCGTCTGGCGGAGTGGCAGATGGATTCTTTCCTGGAGGGCCTGACCGAGCCGCCCGAGCCGGGTATGACCCGCACCGAGGTCACGTACCCGATCGTCGAACTGCTCCTGCCCGAGCTGGAGGAGTTCCTCGTCTACGTCTGGCGCCGCCAGCTCGCCGCCTCGGCCGGCCGGGTCGTGCAGGCCACCGACGACGAGGAGATGGTCGACCGCCGGCTGGCCGTCGGCTTCGCCGACCTCGTGGGGTTCACCCGGCTGACCCGGCGCATGGAGGAGGAGGAGCTCGGCGAGCTGGTCGAGGCCTTCGAGACCACCGCCGCCGACCTGGTGGCGGCCCGCGGCGGCCGGCTCATCAAGACCCTGGGCGACGAGGTCCTGTACGCCGCCGACGACGCCGGTATCGCGGCGGACATCGCGCTGCGCCTGGTCGAGACCATGGCGAACGACGAGACGATGCCGGAGCTGCGCGTCGGCATGGCCTTCGGCACGGTCACCACCCGAATGGGCGATGTCTTCGGCACGACCGTGAACCTCGCCTCCCGCCTCACCTCGATAGCGCCGCGCGACGCCGTGCTCGTCGACAGCGCGTTCGCGGAGGAGCTGATCCGGGTGGGGGAGGCGCCGGCCTCGGAGGCGGCCGCCGCGGAGGAGGCGGCGACCGCCGAGAAGGAGGGCGAGGAGCCCCCGACGTACCGCTTCGCGCTCCAGCCGATGTGGCAGCGCCCGGTGCGTGGCCTGGGGGTCGTGGAGCCGTGGCTGCTCACCCGGCGGGACACTGCGTCACCGTCCTGACCCGTCGTCGGCGCACCGTCACAGCGCGGCCACGCGTGCCTCCTCGACGGGTGCCGGGTCGTACCGGAGCGACCCGGGCGGGACGTCGTAGGGGGAGATCCACCACTCGGGGACGTGGCTGTCGGGGTAGTGCTCGAAGGACCGGCACACCGAGCACCACTCCCACAGCCGTCCGCGGCCGCTGAACGGAACCCCCCGGAAGACCTTCGCCTCGACGTCCTCCAGCAGGTACCAGCGATGCAGCGCACGGGCACCGCACACGGGACACGGGCCGGCGAGGTCCGGGCCGGTCCAGTCCTCGTTGAACACTTTCCGCCAGACCCGGTGCTCCTCGGAGTCCGTCTCCCGCCATGCCGTCGGCTCGTTCATCTGTTGCCTTCGATCCAGTCCTCCAGGGCATTGCCCGAGCCGTACGGCGTGCAGTCGTCCAGCGAGTCGCCGTCTCCGTGCTCCTCGCCCTCGAACGTCCCGTGCTTCAGGAAGTAGCGGGCGTGGCGCAGCTCATGGGCGATCGTATTGGCCGCGGTCGCGTCGTCGAAGATGCCGTCCGGACCGACACGGATCAGGTTCCCGCCGTCCGCGGCTCTCGTGACGCCGTTCGTACCGATGTTGAGGTCCGGGTCGAAGAGGATGCCGATGTCCTGGCCGGAGCCGCGGAGATTGATGCCGTACTTCGCCGCGACGTCGTACAGATAGGTGGTCTTGTCCAGCGAGTTGTCGAGGGTGCGCTCGACGTCGCCCTGCCGGACTCCCCGGGCCTCCCGCTCGTCACCGTGTTCGGAACCGTTCGCCGGATCCGGCATGCACTGCGATGCCGACGAGCCGGGCGGGATGCCGCGGCCGTTGTTGCCGGCGGCCGTGTCCGGGGTGGTGCCCGGTGGGAGGCCGCTGTTGCGGCTGCCCGCCGCGCAGCTGTTGCCGCTCGCTCCCGGGGTGCCGCAGGCGGCCTTGTCGTCGGCGACGGCCGTGATGGTGGGGGCGGTGGGCTTGGCCGGTGCCGTGGTGGGGATCAGCATCGGGTCGTCGAGGCCGAACAGGGGCTGGCGGTCGATGGTCCAGCGGTGGCTCGTGGGGCTGCGCCACCAGCGGTAGGCCCTGGTGCCGTTGTCGTAGTACGTCCACTGCTGGGTGGTGGTGTAGCTGTAGTAGTCGGTGCGGGTGTAGAGGTACGTGTCGTCGTACCACTTGCTGGTGGTCTGCCAACTGGTCGTGTGGGTCTGCTGCTTGGTGCTGGTGACGACCGGCTTGGTGGGGCGCGGCGGCTGTGGCTTGACCGGGGTGGTCGGTGGCGGCGGCACCGCGGGCGTGCGGATGGCGGAGGCGTCGACGGTGGCGGTCCCGGTGGCGGCGTCGTAGAGGATGGCGGACGCGGCGACGACCACCACGACACCGCCGACCACGAGGAGCACCTCGCCGGCGCCCACGGTGGCGGCGGCCCCGGCCACGACCTCCACGCCCTCGACGGCGGCGCCGGCCACCGCCTCCACGCCCTCGGCGGCGGCGCCCGCGCCCGAACTGAGCGCACCTTCGATTCCGCTCAGCACGTCGGAGCCCATGGATACCGCCGGGCGGAAGAACGCAGGCCACTCCAGGTGGCCATCGGGATCGACGCGGCTGGTGGGGTTCGCTCCGCCGTACAGGTAGTCGTTGGTGGAGGTCGCGCCGGTGACCGGGACCGAGGCGCTGTCCGCCGAGGCGAAGGTGCCGCTGCCGGGGTCGTACCAGCGGGACTCGGCGGAGACCCGGCCGGTGGTCGAGTCGGTCCAGCCGCCCTGGAAGCCGACGGTCATGGTCGCCGCGTTGGACTGGGCGGTGACCTTGCCGAAGGGGTCGTAGGCGCGGGAGGCCAGCACGTCGCCGAAGTCGATGCCCAGGGCGGCCACGACGTCGCCGTGGGCGTCCTGGACCAGGGGACGGGCGTAGTCGCCGGCCGGCTTGCCGGACAGCAGGGAGCCGTCGGCGGTGCGGGCGTAGGTCCAGGTGCCGTCGCTGACGGGTTCCTTCGATGCGCCGCCGTAGGCCAGCTGCCGGGTGGTGGTGCCGTCGGAGACGGAGAGCAGGCGGTCCAGGCTGTCGTAGGAGTAGGTGTGCTGTCCGTCGCCGACCAGGCGGTCGAAGGAGTCGAAGAGTGACGCGGCGGCGGAGGTCGCGCCGCCTGCCGTGGTCGTGGTGGTCTTCGCCAGGGTGCCGCGCGGCGTCCAGTCGTAGCCGGTGGTGTCGCCGCCGTTGGTGGCGGACCGGGTCAGGCGGTTGCGTTCGTCGTACTGTGCCGCGGTCGTGGCACCGGTCGGTGTGTGTGCGCTGCCCGACCAGGGGGTGGTCCAGGTGCGGTTGCCGACGGCGTCCCAGGCGTAGTCGGTGCCGGTGGGCGTGGCGCCGTCCGCCGAGGAGGTCGAGGAGCGGACGAGCCGGTTGTCCTCGTCGTAGTCGTAGCTGGTGGTGCCGGTGGCGATGTAGGAGCCGGTGCGGGTGGAGGTCTTGAGGTTGCCGTTCTTGTCCCAGGTGTAGGAGAGGGTGCTCTTGCGGTCCTGGAACGGGGTGTCGGGGGTGATGGTCTCGGACTTGACGCGGCCGAGGTCGTCGTAGTCGATGTTCCTGGTCGGGTAGGAGCCCTCGCCCTGCGCGACACCGGTGATCTGCTTGACCTGGCCGGCCGTGTCCCGGGTGTAGCCGAGGGAGTCGCCGGTCAGCCCGTCGTAGACGCTGCCGACGTCCTTCAGGCCGCTGTAGCCGTAGGACACCGTGGTCGCGGGGTCCTGCTGGTAGGTGAGGCGGCCGAGCGAGTCGTAGCGGTAGGAGGAGGTGCCCAGGGGGCCGCTGCTGCCGGTGAGCAGGTCGCGGTCGTCGTAGGTGAAGGTCTGGGTGCCGCCGGGGGTGCCGATCGAGGTCGGCCGGTCGTCCGGGTCGTAGCCGAACGACCGGTTCACGGCGCCGCCCGCGCCGCCGGTCCCGCTCTGGCCGGTGTTCCGGTAGTAGGTGTCGTAGCTGTACGACGTGGAGACGCCGCCGGGTTCGGTCACCTTGGTGAGGCGCCCTCCGACCCCGGAGCTGTGCTCGTAGGTCCAGGTGCGGTCGGCGGCGGCCGGATGGGCGCTGGTGGCGGGTTCCACCCGGGTCTGCAGCCAACTGCCGGCGTACGTCTGGTACGTCGTGTGCTGGTCGGCGTCGGTGACGCGGGTGGCGTCGCCGAGCACGTCGTAGCCGATGGTGGTGACCGGGTTGGGGGCGACCGTGCCGTCGGCGGCGGTCGGGGCCGGGTCGGTCAGGGCGGTGAGCCGGTTCCCGGCGTCGTAACTCGCCTGCCAGACGTTCCGGTTGGGGTCCTTGACGGCCGTGACGTTGCCCGCCGGGTCCACGGTGTAGTCGGTGCGCGCCAGTTCGGTGCCCTGCGGGTCCTTGGCGACGACCGCGGTGCGGCGGCCGGCCAGGTCGTAGTCGGTCTCGGTGGAGCGCTTCAGCGGGTCGGTGACCAGGGTGAGCCGGCCCGCGACGTCGTGCAGGTAGTTCGTGGTGCCGCGGCCGGTCTCGGTCTCGGAGCTGAGCTCGCCCGCGGCGTTGTAGCCGGAGCGGGACTCGAAGACCTTGCCGTCGATCGTCTGCCAGCTGTGCGTCGGCTCGCCGAAGTCGTCGTAGCGGTACTGGGTGATGTCCTGGTCGGGGGTGGCGGTGCCGTTGCGGACGACGTTGTCCAGGGTCTGGCGGCGGTCCATGTCGTCGTAGGTGCTCAGCGTCTGGGCACCGGTGAAGGAGACGGCCGACAGCAGGTTGGAGTTGTCGTCGTAGGTGTAGGTGGCGGGGGTGCCGTCGGCCTTGTTCGTGTCCCGGTTCCAGCGGGTCGCGGTGTGCACCCGGTTGCGGGCGTCGTAGGTGTAGTCGGTGCGGCCGGAGTCGCTGCTCGTCTGGGACAGCACGTTCCCGGCGTAGTCGTAGGTGCGGTGGTCGAACGAGCCGTCGTTGCGGCTGACGTCGGTCAGGTTGCCGCGCGTGTCGTAGGTGAAGCCGGTGCCGCCGCCCTTGGGATCGCGGACGCCCGCGGTCTCGCCGAAGGCGTCGTAGCCGTACTTCGTGACGGGCCGGGTCATCGTCGCCCCCGCACCCGAACCGTCCTCGACCGGCACCGCGGGTCCGGTCACGGTGGATGTGCGGCCCATCGGGTCGTAGGTGTACGAGGTGGTGTTCCGGCGCGGGTCGGTGACCGTGAGAACGCGGCCGAAGGCGTCCCGGGTGTACTGGGTGACGAGGTCGGCGGTGGCGTCGTTGTGGACCACCGACTGCGTCATGGCACCGGTCACCGGGTCGTAGGACTGGGTGGTGGACTCGGTGCGGGTGGCGTCGGAGACCGTGGTGCCGGTCTGCAGGCCCGCCTTGTCGTAGCTGTAGGCGGTGGTGCGGTTCAGGCCGGCCGGGTCGACGTTCGTAGAGGTCCGCTCGTTGGCGTCGTCGTAGCCGTACGTCGTCGTGCGGGCGTCGGTGCCGCCGCCCTCGACGTCCTTGAGCAGGTTGCCGGCCAGGTCGTAGGTGTAGGAGTGCAGCGGGACGTCCCGGGTGGAGTCCGGGTTGTCCGGATCGGCGTGCGCGATGTACGTCTCGGACTTCAGCAGGTCGTCGTGGGTGTACTCGTACGAGATGACGTGGCCCTTGGCGTCCCAGAAGTCCGCCAGCCGGCCCGCGTTGTCGTAGTCGTAGGCCTTCAGCCGCACGCTGCGGGTGGCGGCGCCGCTCTGGCCGGGCGTGTCCGTGTACGCGGGGATGGCGACGGAGTTGAGCTGGCCGCGCGGGTCGTAGGTGTAGTGGTAGTGGATGTTGTCGGCGTCCCAGGAGTCCGCGACGTGGTTCACCCCGTCGTAGAGCTGGTGGGACAGGACGTGGCCGTCCTGGGTGGTGCTGGCGAGGAGGTCCCGGGCGTCGTAGCCGAAGCTCTGGTAGCGCGTGACGTTGGGTTCCTCGGGCAGGCCGAGGTAGTCGACCCGTGAGGCGGAGGCGAGGTTGCCGTCCGCGTCGTAGGTGTTGAAGACCTGGAGCTGGTGGTCCTGGTTCGAGGTCGGGCTGTGCACCGGGTCACCGATGGCGGACAGCACCCGCCCGTGGGTGTCGTAGGTGTACGCGGTCGTGTACCCGGTGCCGCCCGGGGTGTCGGAGACGACCTGGCGGGTCATCATGCCGTGCGTGTCGAAGTAGCTGTTGACCGCGCCGCCGGTGGGCAGCTGTTCCAGGGTGCGGTCACCGAAGCGGTCGTAGCCGTAACGGGTGACGTGCCCGTCCGGGTCAGTGACCGTGGCGAGCAGACCGCAGGGCTGGACGCTGCCGGCCGGGGCCGAGGGGTCGTTGACCACCGGCGGCTGGCTGCCGGAGTCACAGGTGTAGCCGTAGCTGGTCGTCGCACCGCTGGGAGCCGCCTTCGTCGGCGGGGTGGTGCGGGTCTTCAGGCGTTCGCCGCTGTAGGTCATGGTGACGGCGTGGTGGTTGCCGTCGGCGACGGAGAGTGTGTTGGCGTACGGCGTCGAGTCGTACTCGTAGTGCGTGTTGACGGTCGGGCCGGCGGCTTCCCGGTAGCGGTTCTGGTCCTGCAGCTGCCCGGTGATGCTGTCCCAGTGGTACTCGGTGATGTTGTCGTTCTCGTCCATCAGACTGGCGACCCGGCCGGTGGAGTCGTACTGCCAGCTGCGGGTGTTGCCGTGGGTGGGCTTGGTCCCGCCGGTCCACCGGGAGAGCAGGCTGCCGTGCGCGTCGAACTCGTAGTAGACGTTGACGCCGGTCGGGTCGGTGGTGTGGATGACGTCGGAGGCGTCGAGGTCGCCGCTCGGCGGGTCGGTGCGGTTGTAGAACCAGCTGTCCCAGCCGCCGCTGACCAGGTCCGAGGGCCGGGCGATGGTGTACAGACGGTCGCCGCTGTACGTCAGCTTGGTGGTGGTGCCCGGGTTGGCGCGGTCGATCTGGGTCAGCCGGGGCACGGTGTGCCCGGAGTCGGTGGCGCCGTAGGCGTAGGAGGTGCAGCGGGGGGTCGGTTCGGCGTCGCAGACCTTGGTGAGCTGGTTGCCGGTGTAGGTGTACTTCCAGGTGTTCCAGCGCTCGCCGGAGACCAGGCCCGCCGACACCGCGGTGACGTGGCTGCCGGTCCAGGTCAGGAAGATCGACCGGCCGGAGGGCACCTGGCCGATCTCCGTGATGTGGCCGCCGCCGGCGGTGAAGAACAGCGTGCTGCCGTTCGGTGAATACATCCGCCGTACCGGCTGGTGGCCGCCGATCGGCGAGAACTCCTCGGACGAACCGTCCTTGAACCGCAGCCAGGGCACGCCCGCGCTGTCCACCTCGTACTTCACCGAGTCGCCCTCGCCGAACGAGGGCGCCCAGCTGCCGTCGGGGTTCTTGCCGAACTGGATCTGCTTGCCGTCCTTGAAGGTGGCCCGTACCCAGCCCTCGGAGGTCGGATCGATCGCCGTGTCCAGGATCGACGACCAGCCGGTGCCGAAGGCGCCGTTGACCGTGTTCGTGGTGTTGTAGACGCGCTCGACGGCAAGCGGCTGCGAGCCGTCCGGCACCGGCACGCTCAGATCGGTCTCGTCACGTGCGTAGTTGCCGGCGAAGAGGTTCACCCCGGCCGGGTCGAGACCGGACGGGTCCACGCCGTAGTGCGCGCCGCCGGAGACGGGCGGGGACACCACGGGGGTGAAGAGGCTCATCGGCGACCAGGGCGTGGTCACGGAGTCCCTGATCCTGGACCGCCAGTAGTACGACTTGTTCCACTTGAGCGTGTCGTACGGCACGGTCCAGGTGGCGGCCGCGTCGAAGCCGTCCCCCATGGGGACGTCCAGCCAGCCGGAGTCGTGGCAGCCCTTGGTCGCCGCCTGGTCCTCGCACACCGTGAACTCGGACTGGACCGGCGCGGTCTTGTCGGCCGACAGGTTGATCCGCAGCTCCGGAGTGAGCGTGGGCGTGGTCGCGTTCCACACGGGTGCCACAAGGTCGTAGGTCGGTGGCGCGTGCTGGAGGACAAACCCGACGGACGCCACGGGGACGCCCTTCGAGGAGAACCAGGTGCCGTCGCTGTTGAGCCGGGCGTCCCAGACGATCTTGAACGAGCCGGCGGGCAGCTTCATCACGTCGGAGAGGACCCGTATCGACTGCCCCGCGCCCACGGCCTTGTCGATGAGAACGCCGTATCCGTTGCAGTTGTAGACGCTGTCGTCCGACCACAGCACGTGGTAGCCGAGGAGGACGGAGTTGGCCGCCCAGCTCTTGCCCGACGTGTTGGTGACGGTGACCCACATGGCCCCCTCGACGTTGTGCGCGGGCTGCACCGCGAAGGGCTTCTCGGGGACGTAGGTGGCGCCGTAGGGAGGGGCCGGTGTGCCACCGGTCGATGTGGTGCACGGGTTCCCCGTGGCGGCGCTCAGGGTGGTCCGGTGCGCATGGCCGCCGGTGCCGCCACTGCTGCCGGTCTGCCATCTGACGTGCTGTGGCGGGCGTTTCGGCAGCAGGTGAGCGGCGCGCAGTGCGGCGGTCTGCTGCTGGGCCTTGCGCTCGGCTTTGGTCGGCGGGGAGGAGAGCCGTGCGTGCCGGGTGTTGCGGGCCCGCAGTCCGTCCTGGAAGCGGTCGATCGCGCGATGCCAGGCGTCCCCCGCCCTGCCCCGGCTCTGGGTGGGCCGGTGCGGGGCCGGTCCGGCCGGTGCGGAGACCTGGCCGGGTGGCAGCGGCTTGGACACGACCGGAGTGGCGACGGCCCGCCCTGCGCTCGGCCCGAGCAACCCGGCGAGCAGCGCGACGGCGATGACGAAGACCAGCCGGATCCGGACGGCGACAGAGTGCATGGTTCCCCCGTTGACCAGGAAGCCGATCAGAAAGGCGGCGGGATGACTGATCGGAAAACGGGAGGATCGAAGCATTCATGACCATGTCAATGCGGTGATGAGGGTGGAACAGCCGGTGAACAGGTGATCAACAGTTTCTGCATGGGTGGCACACAGGATCTGCGGATTTGACGGCGTCTAGGGGCCCACGCACAGGCCGATGACCGGGACGCAGAGGCCGGGGTGGGCGGGGGTGGAGGGCTGGGGTGTGGGGGTGGGCGTGGCGGCGGGTGTGGTGCGGGGCGGTGTCGGGTTCGGCCGTGGGGTGGTCGAGGGGGCCGGTGTGTTCGGGGACTCGGGAATGGTGGTCGTGACCGGGGTGGCCTGTGTGGCGGCCGGGGTCGTGGCCGACGGGAGGACGAGGGCGGAGGCCGTCGTCGGTGTCGTGCTCACCCCACTCGTCACCGAGGCCGGCGAGAGGCTCACCCGGGGGATGGCGGTGGCGGTGGCGACCGTGGCGGCGGCGGGGGTCGGCCGGTCCGCCCCGGTGCCCGGATCCAGCCGGGGTTCGGCCTCGGCGGCACCGGGGCCGCCGACGTCCGGATGGACGCTCACCCGGACGAGGCTCAGGGCCCCGGCGGCCAGCGCGATACCGCCCGCGACGAGCAGGACCCTGCGGGGGCGGGGGCGACGATGCCGGCCGCGGGGGCGGGGGGTGAAGAGGTGCGGACCGGTCCGGGTGGTGTCCGTGGCGGGCCGGGCCGTGGGCGCCGGGCCGGTCCGTGCCGTCGGCTGCGCGGTGTCCGTGGCCGGCGTCGTCGGTACCGGCCGTGTCGGCCGTGTCGGCCGTGTCGGCTCTGCGGCTGTGAGGTCGGTGTCTCGCGTCGGCTGCGTCGACGTCTCGGTCATCACGATCCCTCCCCGATGCGCTCGCGCCCCCGATGCGCCGTGGCGAGCGCACGTTATGCGCTCCCTTGGGGCGTGCGCCGGGAGTCTCCCGGGATGTCACTCGAACGAGGGTGTCCAGGCCGGCCGGCGCCCCTTTCCCCCGGCCTGCCCCGGCTGCGATGATCGGGGGGTTAACAGGCGTTAACTCGTAGGCGAGTCGAGCGGAGGGTGACATGAGCGGGAGCGAGGAGCGGTACGGGGAGTTCGTGCTGGTGCGGCGGCACGGACACGTCGCGGAGCTCGTGCTGGACCGGCCCAAGGCGATGAACGCGGTGTCGATGGCGATGGCCCGCTCGATCATCGCCGCGTGCGCCGCGCTCGGCGGTGACCGGGACGCGCGCGTGGTGGTGGTGACCTCGTCGCACGAGCGGGCGTTCTGCGTCGGCGCCGACCTGAAGGAGCGCAACGGGATGAGCGACGCGGAGCTGCTCCGGTCCCGGCCGCTGTCGCGCGGCGCGTACACCGGCGTGCTGGAGCTGCCGATGCCGACGATCGCCGCCGTGCACGGCTACGCCCTCGGCGGGGGCTTCGAGCTGGCGCTGTCCTGCGATGTGATCGTGGCCGACGGTACGGCCGTGGTGGGCCTGCCGGAGGTGTCGGTGGGCGTGATTCCGGGAGGCGGCGGCACGCAGCTGCTGCCCCGCCGGGTCGGAGCGGCCCGCGCGGCCGAGCTGATCTTCTCGGCGCGCCGGGTGGAGGCGCCGGAGGCGCGTGCGCTGGGCCTGGTCGACGAGCTGGTGGAGGCGGGGCAGGACCGGGAGGCGGCGCTGGCGCTGGCGGCCCGCATGGCGGCGAACTCGCCGGTGGGGCTGAGGGCGGCGAAGCGGGCGTTGCGGCTGGGCCATGGGCTGGACCTGCGGACGGGGCTCGAGGTCGAGGATGCGGCGTGGCGGACGGTGGCGTTCTCGGGGGACCGGGCGGAGGGGGTCGCGGCGTTCAACGAGAAGCGGTCGCCGGAGTGGCCGGGGGAGTGAGGCGCGGGTGGGCTGGGGCGGGGGTGGGGACGCTTACCGGCGCTTGCAGGGTGCCGCTGCGCCCACCCGTGCCGCCCTGCGGCACGCCTGCCCGCAGCTGGGTGGCTGAAGAGGGGCAGCCCGCGTCGGGACCGGTCGTCGCGACACCTGTTCGCTGCACCAATGTCCCGAATGTGCAAAATAATCCCTAACCTGGAGTGATGGGTGAGGACAACCGGCTCGCTGCCGTCGTCGCGCTGGCGCAGGGCATGGCTGCGGCTCACACCCCACGTGAGTGCTGGCACGCCGCCGCGGCCGGCGCCTGCCGTGCGCTGGACGGCAGCTTCGCCGCGCTCTCCGTCTGGGAGCGCGAGCTCGGCCGGCTGCGGGTCCTGGTGAACGTCGGGGAGCGCGCCCCGGACGAGGAGGAGTTCCCGGAGGCCGAGGCCTATCCGGTGCACCAGTTCCCGGAGATCGCCGAGTTCCTCCATGAACGCTGGGCGGGCGGCGGCGGCCCCAACGCCTGGGTCGAGACGGCCGAGGGTGCCGCCGCCGGCCGCCCCGGTTACTCCCATCAGCGCGTCGCCGCCCTGCGCCGCCGGGGCCGCGGCTGCTGCCTGGTCGCCCCGATCGTGCTGCACGGCAGGGCCTGGGGCGAGCTGTACGTGGCCCGCGCCGCCCGCGCCGCCGTCTTCGACCGTGCCGACGCCGACTTCGCCACCGTCCTCGCCTCCGTCGTCGCCGCCGGGATCGCGCAGACCGAGCAGTTGGAGGAGGCCCGCCGGCTCGCGTACACCGACGCGCTGACCGGGCTCGCCAACCGCCGTGCCGTCGACGTGCGCCTCGACGAGGCGGTCGAGCAGCACCGCGCGGACGGGGCCGTGGTCAGCCTCGTCGTCTGTGACCTCAACGGGCTCAAGAAGGTGAACGACACCTGCGGGCACGCCGTCGGCGACCGTCTTCTCGAACGCTTCGGCTCCGTGCTGTCGCTGTGCGGGGCGATGCTCCCGGGCGCGCTCGCCGCGCGGCTCGGCGGGGACGAGTTCTGTCTGCTGGCGGTCGGCCCGCCGGCCGACGACGTGGTCAAGGCGGCCGACGAACTCTGCCGCCGGGCAGGGGAGTTGGAACTGGGCGAGGGGGTCGCGTGCGGGGTCGCCTCGACCGCGGACCCGATCGGGCCGGTGCGCTCGGCCCGCCGGCTGTTCCGGCTCGCCGACGCGGCTCAGTACCGGGCCAAGGCGCTGCGCGCGGGCCGGCCGGTGGTGGCCGGGCGGGAAGGGCCGGACGATCCCGTCGTGCGACTGGCCGACGCGCCGCCAACGGAGCGGGCCGAGCGGCGGAGCTTCCGCGGGCGCCGGGGACTGTGACATGCGGGCTGTGACATGCAAGCTGTGACGTACAAGTAAGGGGCAACCCCGTGCCCCACTAGTGACAGAGGGCGCATTCACTGCGTACGCTCCTGAATATGGATATGCACACTGTGGTGGTGGGGACGTCCGGTGTCACCGCGTCCGACGTTCTCGCCGTGGCGCGCGGCGGCGCCCGGATCGAACTGTCCGCCGAGGCCGTCACGGCCCTCGCGGCGGCCCGCGAGATCGTGGACGCGCTGGCGGCCAAGCCGGAGCCGGTCTACGGCGTCAGCACCGGCTTCGGCGCCCTGGCGACCCGGCACATCAGCCAGGAGCTGCGGGCCCAGCTGCAGCGCAACATCGTCCGCTCGCACGCCGCCGGCATGGGGCCGCGGGTCGAGCGCGAGGTCGTACGGGCCCTGATGTTCCTGCGGCTGAAGACCGTCTGCTCCGGACACACCGGCGTGCGTCCCGAGGTCGCCCAGACCATGGCGGACGTGCTGAACGCCGGCATCACCCCGGTCGTGCACGAGTACGGCTCCCTCGGCTGCTCCGGCGACCTGGCCCCGCTCTCCCACTGCGCCCTCACGCTCATGGGCGAGGGGGATGCCGAGGGCCCCGACGGGGTCGTCCGGGCCGCCGGTGAGCTGCTCGCCGAGCACGGGATCGCCCCCGTCGAACTGCGCGAGAAGGAGGGGCTCGCGCTCCTCAACGGCACCGACGGCATGCTCGGCATGCTGGTCATGGCCCTCGCCGACCTGGACATGCTGTACAAGTCCGCCGATGTCACGGCCGCGTTGAGCCTTGAGGGGCTGCTCGGTACGGACAAGGTGCTCGCGCCCGAGCTGCACGCCATCCGCCCGCACCCGGGGCAGGGCGACAGCGCCGCCAACATGCTCGCCGTGCTCCAGGGCTCCCAGCTGACCGGGCACCACCAGGGCGACGCGCCGCGCGTCCAGGACGCGTACTCGGTGCGGTGTGCTCCGCAGGTCGCCGGGGCCGGGCGGGACACGATGGCGCATGCGCGGCTGGTCGCCGAGCGGGAGCTGGCGTCGGCCGTCGACAACCCGGTTGTGCTGCCGGACGGCAGGGTGGAGTCGAACGGCAACTTCCACGGTGCGCCGGTCGCCTACGTCCTCGACTTCCTCGCCATCGCCGTGGCCGACCTCGGGTCCATCGCCGAGCGGCGGACGGACCGGCTGCTGGACAAGAACCGCAGCCACGGTCTGCCGCCGTTCCTCGCGGACGACGCGGGCGTCGACTCGGGGCTGATGATCGCCCAGTACACGCAGGCGGCGCTGGTGAGCGAGCTGAAGCGGCTTGCCGTTCCGGCGTCGGCCGACTCGATTCCGTCCTCGGCGATGCAGGAGGACCACGTGTCGATGGGGTGGTCGGCCGCGCGCAAGCTGCGGACGGCGGTGGGCAATCTGGCGCGGATCATCGCCGTCGAGCTGTATGCGGCCACCCGGGCCATCGAGTTGCGGGAGGGCCTGGCACCGGCACCGGCCTCGCAGGCGGTGATCGATGCGGTGCGCTCCGCGGGGGTGCAGGGGCCTGGGCCTGACCGGTTCCTCGCGCCGGATCTGGCCGCCGCGGAGGAGTTCGTGCGGGGCGGGGGCGTTGTCGCGGCGGCGGAGAAGGTGACCGGGGCGTTGCGGTAGTTCGTCGGCCGCGGGTGCGTGGGGGCTGGTCGCGCCCACGCGGCGGTAGCCGCATATCGATACGGCCCCGCGCCCCCAAGATGCGCAGTTCCCCGCGCCCCCGAAGGGGCGCGGGGAACTGCGCAATCACCCCAGCTTTGCCGACTGGGCCTTTATCACTGCGGGTGGCACGGTGTACGTCTTCCCGGTCATCATCGCGCCGATGTTCATCGTGAAGTACGTGGCGACCGTGTTGCCGTAGCGGACCACCTCCGCGTGCAGGGGGCCCTTGTCGCCGTCCATGTCGGTGGTGGCGGTGAAGGCGACGGACTCGTCGCCCGATCCCGAGGCCTTGGCCGCCGTCACCTTCGTGACCTTCTGTTCGTCGCCGGAGGCGCCGCCCGTGAAGCCTGTCGTGCAGTTCCTGAGGGCGGTCGAGAGGGCCCGCAGGGCCTCCTCGGCGCCGTTCCCGTCGTACGACGACAGGCTGACGGAGGTGATGTCCAGGTTCAGGGAGTCCTTGAGCGCGCTCTCGAACTTGCCGTCGGCCATGTCGTCGAGGGAGGTCGCGTCGTCGGTGGGGTCCTTCTTGTCCTCCCGTACCGTGCGGCCGATCTCGGTGGCCGGGGCGGCCGGGGCGAGGCCGGTGAGGACGTAGGCCAGCGGGCGGCACTTCGCGTCGCCGGACCTGATGGTGCTCCGGGGCGGAGCGGCCTCGCCGATCGCGTTGACCTTGTAGCCGTCCACCTCGCCCTGCGCGAGGATCCGCTGCTTCAACTCCCCGGTGCTCAGCGCCCTGACGGTGGACGCCTCCCGCGCGGTGCCCGCGGTGTCCTCGGAACTCCCGCCGGAGCAGCCCGCGATGAGGGCGAGGGACAGTGCGCCGCCGACGGCGAGGGCGCGGATCCGCACGCCCGATGATCTCTTCATGGGGCGACTGTGAGCGCCGGGTCAAAGGTCGGTCAAGTTATTTAAAATTCCAGCCGTTCGCGGCGGACCGAATAGACCACGAAGCCCGCGCCGACGGCGAGGAAAAGGGTGCCGCCGATGACGTACGGCGTGGTGTCCGGGCTGCCGGTGTCGGCGAGTTGGGTGGCGTCCCCGGTCGCCTCGGAGGTGGCCTCGGACAGTGCCCGGGCCTGCTGGGTGACACGGGCCGCCGTACCCTCCGACGTGCCGGTTCTCGCCGGGGCGTCCTGCGACGCGTTGGCGGACGGGACGAACCACAGCGCGCACAGGAGCGTGCCTGCGGCGGTGGCGGTCAGCAACGGGCGGCGAGCGGATGACACGGAATATCGATCCCCTTGTGGCGCTGGCGAATTGGCCGTGTGAGGCGATGTTAGTGAAAATCGCGGGTCACGGGAAAGTCACGGGGCGATTCGGTCGTACGCTCCCGCCATGAGCACTCCAGAGACATCACGATTTGTGCGGCTTCGGGTGGAGCTGGTCCTTGAGGTCGAGGACGCCGCCGAGGTCACCAAGGCCGCACTGAGCCGGATCGCCGGGGATCCCGACCTGCCGGCCGACGAGCGGGCGCAGTCCGAGGTCGCTGTGACGGAAGACACCGCCGAGGCCCTCGCCTATCTCGTCGATCCGTTCGACCTGGTCAGCGAGGTGCCCGGGATCGAGCTCCAGCAGGCCTCCTGGTCCAGCGAGCCGATTTCCTACGATCCTGATTCGCCGGACTGGGATCTCGACGAGGATGATGACCAGCGCGACGACGAAGAAGAGGGCGGCATCGGCTGAGCGATCCGGGGAACCGGTGACCCCGGGCGGCAACCGCCGTCCGGGGTTTCGTCGTCTCAGAGGGCGCGCGGGCCCGCCCCTCCCGCATCGGCCGCCCCTGTGGACGTGGTGTGCCCCACAGATCCGAAGAATGTGGAACGGGGCGACGCGGCCGTAGCGTTGAGCTTTCTTGATGGGGACTCTCGGTGTGTTCGCGGACTCGGCAACGATGGAGAAGCGTGTGATGACGGACAGTAAGCGGCGCAAGGGCCTGATGGCCGCGTCCGCACTGCTCGGCGGTGTACTGGTGCTCACGGCGTGTTCCGGCAGCGACGACAAGGCGTCCGGCAGCGGTGAGAGCGCGCAGTCCCAGGCGGACGCGGCGGCGGCCAAGAAGTCGTCCAAGGCCGACATCACGATCACGCCCAAGGACGGCTCGGACAACGCGTCCATCAACAACTCGGCCGCCGTCACCGTCAGCAAGGGCACCCTCACCGGCGTGACCATGACCACCGCCGACGGCACCGCGGTCGCCGGCGCGCTGTCCGCCGACAAGACGAGCTGGAAGCCCGACGCCCAGCTGGAGCGGTCCACCACCTACAAGGTCGCCGCCGAGGCCAAGGACTCCGCCGGCCTGGTCGCGCACGAGAACGCCTCCTTCACCACGGTCTCCCCGACCAACAGCTTCATAGGCACCTTCACCCCCGAGGACGGTTCGACCGTCGGCGTCGGCATGCCCGTGTCGATCAACTTCGACAAGCAGATCACCAATAAGGCCGCCGTCCAGAAGGGCATCACGGTCACCTCCAGCAGCGGCCAGGAGGTCGTCTGCCACTGGTTCTCCACCCAGCGCATGGACTGCCGCCCCGAGGACTACTGGAAGGAGAACTCCACCGTCACGCTGAAGCTCGCGCTCGACGGTGTCGAGGGCGCCTCCGGTGTCTACGGCGTCCAGCAGAAGACGGTCACCTTCCACATCGGCCGCAACCAGGTCTCCTACGTCGACGCCAAGACCAAGGAGATGAAGGTCACCGAGGACGGCAAGACCATCAAGACCATCCCGATCTCGGCCGGTTCGCCGGAGCACACGACGTACGAGGGCATCATGGTGATGTCCGAGAAGTACAAGCAGACGCGCATGAACGGCACGACCGTCGGCTTCACCGACAACGACGGCAAGGCCGAGTACGACATCAAGGACGTGCCGCACGCCATACGCCTCACCAGCTCCGGCACCTTCCTGCACGGCAACTACTGGGGCGCCAAGTCCGTCTTCGGCGCCGTGAACACCAGCCACGGCTGTGTCGGCCTGTCCGACACCAAGGGCGCCAACGACACCACCACGCCCGCCTACTGGATGTACACCCACTCGATCATCGGTGACGTCGTGGTCGTCTCCCACACCGGCGACAAGACCGTGGCCCCCGACAACGGCCTCAACGGCTGGAACATGAACTGGACGGAGTGGAAGGCCGGTTCGGCCGTCTGAGCCACCCGCACACCACACGCCACACGCAAGGCGGCCGTCCTCGGGACGGCCGCCTTCCGCGTTCCACGGACTACCGGTGAGGTGGCGGTTCGTCAGGCCGTGGGCGTGGTCGCGTGCCTGGTGCGCCAGGTCTGCTTCTTGGCCTGGTTGCCGCAGGTCTCCATCGAGCACCAGCGGCGGTTCCCCGGCCGGGACGTGTCGAGGAACCAGGCGGCGCAGTGCGGTCCGGAGCAGGCCCGCACCCGGTCCAGGGCCGGCGAGGTCGCCAGCGCGAGCGCGTCCCGCGCGACGTCGGCGAGGACCGCGCCCACCGGATCCGCGGCGGTCCAGGCCACCGTGCCGTCCTCGGCGAGCACCGGAACCGGGGGAGCCGTGGCCGCGGCCCGGTTGAGCAGTTCCCGCTCCCCGGGCGGGCAGCCGGCCGGGCCGGCGGGAGAGCGGGCCGCCGTCAGCAGCGCGTGCACCGCCTCCCGTACCGCCTGTGCCTCGCGGAGCACGTCCGGGGCCGGGGCCGGGACGGCCGTGCCGTCGGGATAGGGGCCCAGCTGGGCGACCCAGGCGGTCAGGGCCTCGGGGGTGTCCAGTTCCTCGGTGGCGCCGTCCATGCCGCGCAGCCAGAGCGTGCGCATGAAGTCCAGGCAGATCCGGCCCGCGCCGCTGCGGAAGCGGGGGGCCGTGGGCGCGGGTGTGTCGGGCATGGGAACCACCCTACTGTGGAACCGGTTTAACTGGTACCGTCGATGAACCGGTTAAAACGGTTCCATGCGGAGCTCGCGGCTCCGCCCCTCTTCCCTGTCCCTGTCCCTGTCCCCCTTCCTCGCCAGAGGTGTGTCGTGTCCGCTGGGCCTCCCTCCCCCTCCGCGCCGACGCTGAGCCGGCGCCTGATCCTGCTGCTCTCCGTCGCCTGTGGCGTCGCGGTGGCCGACATCTACTTCCCGCAGGCGATCAGCCCGCTCATCGCCGACGACCTGCACACCTCCCCGGAGTCCGCGGCCGTCGTGGTCACCTGCGCCCAACTCGGTTACGCGGCCGGCATCTTCCTGCTGGTCCCGCTCGGCGACCGGCTGCGCCACCGCGCCCTGGTCACCACCCTGCTGCTGGTGACCTGCGCCGGTCTGGTGCTCGCGGGCACCGCCACCGCCCTGCCGGTCCTCGCCGGCGCCGGCGCGCTGGTCGGTCTGACCACCGTGGTCCCGCAGATCCTCATCCCCATGGCGGCCGGCCTGACCGCGCCGGAGCGCCGCGGCGCGGTCACCGGCACCCTGCTGTCGGGCCTGATCGGCGGCATCCTGCTGGCCCGCGCCTTCTCCGGCACCCTCGGCGAGTGGCTGGGCTGGCGCGCCCCCTACCTGGTCGCCGCCGGCCTGGTGCTCGTCCTCGCCCTGGCCCTGGCCATCGCGCTCCCCACCACCACGCCGAGCACCGACCAGCCCTACCCGGCGCTGCTCACGGCCTCCCTGCGCCTGCTGCGCACCGAGCCGCAGCTGCGCCGCTCGGCCCTCAACCAGGTGCTGGTGTTCGCCGCCTTCAGCGCCGCGTGGACCGCCCTCGCGCTGTACATCACCGGCCCGGCCTACCACCTGGGCACCCCGGCCGTCGGCGTGCTCGCCCTGGTGGGCGCGGCCAGTATGTTCGCCACCCCGATCGCCGGGCGCCGCACCGACCGGCAGGGCCCCGACGCCGTCAACCTGGTGTGCATGGTGGGCGCCATCGCCGCCGGCGCCCTGCTGCTGACCGGTCAGTTCGGCGGCGCCGTCGGCCTGGTGGGCCTGGGTGCGGGCATGCTCCTGCTCGACGTGGCCATGCAGTCCGGCCAGGTCGCCAACCAGGCGCGTATCTTCGCGCTCCGCCCCGAGGCCCGCGCCCGTCTCAACACCGCGTACATGACCTGCGCGTTCCTCGGCGGCAGCGCCGGTTCATGGCTGGGCGTGCGCGCGTACTCCGCCTTCGGCTGGAACGGCGTCTGCGGCCTGGTCATGATCCTGGCCGGCCTCGCCCTCCTCCGGCACGTGCTGCGCGCCCGCCCGACCGCGGCCCCGGCGGCGGAGCAGGTCACCGCCCCCGCCGCCGGTCCGGACGGCGTGCCGGCCGCCCGCTGACAGGCGGGCCTGGCCGGCTGGGACCACGACGACCCGCAGCCCTGCTCCGAACGCGCCGAGCAGCGGATCAGCCGGCGGCAGCGCCACCACCCGGTGAGCACCTGCCGGACGGGTACGGACGAACACGCCTTGGCCGACCCGGCGTTAGCGGTCCGGGGCGTGAGCGGTCTGCGGGTGGTGGACGCCGCCGCGATGCCCGGCCTCGTAACGGGCGCACACCCACGCCCCCGTGACCATGCCCGCCGAACGTGCCGCGGACGTAATCCGCGTGCCCGGGCGCCGCTGACAGCCCGGTGCGGGGTCATTCCTGGCCTCCGTACAGCCTTCTCATGCATCTCTTATTTAGGCCTTATCGAGCCATCACGGTGCGTCCCTACCTTGCGGTCATGTTCTTCACCTACCTGAGGCGCGAACTGCGCCGCCGCAGAAAGGCGGCTCTCGTCGTCGCCTCCGGCCTCGCGCTGGGCATCGCACTGGTCATTGTGGTCAACTCCGTGTCCAACGGCATGGGGAAGGCGCAGGACAAGGTCCTCCAGTCGCTGTACGGCCTGGGTACGGACATGACGGTCACCAAGGCCGCGTCGGCGTCCACGAGCGCCTCCCAGCGCCCCCGCTTCAACTTCGACGCGCAGAACAACGGCTCGTCGAGCACGCAGAGCAGTGACCGCGTCATGGTGCAGGGCTTCACCACCCTCGCCTCCACCACCGTCACCAAGGTCGGCGACCAGAAGGGCGTCGCGACCGCGGTCGGCGGGCTGAACCTCAACGTGGTCAAGATCAGCGGCCAGTTCACCCGGGGTCAGTTCCAGCAGGACCAGGGCTCCGGCAGCACCGGCGGCACCCGCGGCGGCGGTGGCACCGGAGCGCCGCAGGGTGAAGTCCAGGGCGGCGGTGCCAACTTCGACGTCAACTCGTACACGATCTACGGCACCGACGTCACCCAGACGGACATCGGCCCGCTGACCTCGTCGAAGATCACCAGCGGCCGTACCTTCAAGACCACCGAGACGAACGCCAAGGTGCTGGTCGCCGACTCGGCGTTCGCCAAGGAGAAGAAGTACAAGGTCGGTTCGACCGTCACCATCAACAAGGTCAAGTACACGATCATCGGCATCGCGACGGCCGACAGCGGTGACGCCGCGGCCAACCTCTACATGCCGCTGAAGCAGGCGCAGACGCTGGCCGACGAGAAGAACAAGGTCACCACGATCTACGTCAAGGCGACCGACTCCAAGCAGATCTCCTCGGTGAAGAAGACCATCCAGAGCAACGTCTCGGGGACCACGGTCACCACCTCCGCCGACCTCGCGGACACCGTCTCCGGCTCCCTCTCCACGGCGTCCTCGCTCGCCACCAACGTCGGCAAGTGGCTGTCCATCGCGGTGCTCGTGGCCGCGTTCCTGGTCGCCGGCCTGCTCACCTCCTCGGCGGTCTCCCGCCGCGTCCGTGAGTTCGGCACGCTGAAGGCGCTGGGCTGGAAGTCCGGCCGGGTCACCCGGCAGGTCATCGGCGAGGCCATGGTCAACGGCCTGGTCGGCGGTGCGCTCGGGATCGGGCTCGGTCTGGTCGGCGCGTACGTGGTCACCGCGATCAGCCCCACCCTGCAGGCCTCCCTGGGCAGCGGCGGTGGCGGTGGCGGCACCGGTGGTGGCGGCTTCGGCGGCGGCACCGGTGGCGGCGGCTTCGGCGGTGGTCCCGGCCGGCAGACCGCGAAGACCCTGGAGGTCGCCCTCACGGCCCCGGTCAGCGTGACGACGATCGCGCTGGCGGTGGGCCTCGCGGTGGCCGGCGGCCTGATCGCGGGCGCGTTCGGCGGCTGGCGCGCGTCCAGGTTGCGGCCGGCGGATGCACTTCGGCGCGTCGAGTAGCTGACGTCCGTCGAGGCTGGGGGCGGGGGTGGGAACGCTTACCGGCGCTTGCAGGGTGCCGCTGCGCCCACCCGTGCCGCCCCAGCGGCACGACTGCCCGCAGCTACGTCAGCTGACAAGGCGCCCGCGGCTGAAGCGCCCCTTCAGGGGCGCGGGGAACTGCGCGAGCAACCCCCACCGGCCCGCAGCGGACACCCGACCGCCCCACCCCGAACACCCTCCAGGAGCCACCATGTACGAACTCAGAAACGTCACCAAGCTCTACACGCGCGGCAAGGACACCGTCCGCGCTCTCGACGGCATCGATCTCACCATCGCCGACGGTGACCGCCTGGTCATCCAGGGGCCCACGGGCGGCGGCAAGTCCACCCTCCTGCAGATGCTGGGCGGCCTGGACCGGCCGACGTCCGGTGAAGTCGTCCTGGACGGCACCGACCTGGCCAAGCTCTCCGAGACCAAGCTGACCCGGGTCCGCAGCGAGAACATCGGCTTCGTCTTCCAGTCCTTCAACCTCATCCCGACGCTCACCGCCCAGGAGAACGTCGAGACCGCCCTCGTCCCGCTCGGGGTCAAGACCAAGGAACGGCGCGAACGCGCCGCCGAGGCGCTGACGTCGGTCGGTCTCGGCGAGCGCCTCGGCCACCTGCCCGGCGAGATGTCCGGCGGCCAGCAGCAGCGTGTCGCCATCGCCCGGGCCCTGGTGAAGCAGCCCAAGGTGCTGCTCGCCGACGAGCCCACCGGCAACCTCGACGAGGGCATGCGCGACGAGATCATGGACGTACTGGAGCGCATGTGGAAGGAGCACGGGCTGACCTTCATCATGGTCACCCACGACTCCGCGATCGCGAAGAAGGCCCCGCGCCTCGCGACCATCCGCAAGGGAAAGATCACCGTCAAGGAGAACGCCGGCGCATAACACCGGCGCGCCGCGTACAACCGCGCGGTTGTGTAACGGTGTCAGCCCCGGCGCGTAACAGTTGGCCCGCACTCTTCTTACCGGCCTCTCATCTATTGAGCCCGCTGATCACCCCCCGGCATACTCCGTATTCCGGGGGGTTGACGTATGTGCGTACGGGACTGCCCCCGGCCGGGTGAACGGGGAATTCGCCCGGCACACCGTCTCCTGGGGGAGTCTTGCGCAGACAAGTGAAAAGAGCTGCCGCGGCCACCGTGGCCACCGCAGCAGCCGTCGCGCTCGCCGCGGGCATGACCAGCCCGGCGTCGGCGAAGCCGGAACAGCGGGCCGCCTCGGCCGCCGCTGCCTCTTCGCTCACCGCCAAGCACCACGTCACCCTGATCACCGGCGACCGGGTCGCTCTGGACGCCAAGGGCCGTGTCGTCGGCCTGGAGCGGGCCAAGGGGCGCCAGCACATACCCTTCCGGATCAGCAAGGTCGACGGGCACACCCTCGTCGTCCCCGGTGACGCCGTCCAGCTGGTGGCCTCCGGCAAGCTGGACCAACGGCTCTTCGACGTCACCGAGTTGAACAAGGCCGCGACCCGCAGGGCGCAGAAGAACGGCCTGAAGGTCATCGTCGGGTACAGCGGCGCCGCCACGGCCACCAAGGCCGACGTGCGGGACGCGGGCACCCTGCGGCACAGCCTCAAGACGCTCAACGCCGACGCCGTGCAGACCCCGGTCAAGGACACGCCCGAGCTCTGGGACGCGGTCACCAACGGGAACAAGGCCGCCTCCGGCATCGCGCACGTCTGGCTCGACGGCGTCCGCAAGGCCAGCCTGGACAAGTCCGTGCCGCAGATCGGCGCGCCCACGGCCTGGAAGGCCGGCTACAACGGCAAGGGCGTCAAGATCGCCGTACTCGACACCGGTGTCGACACGACCCACCCGGACCTCAAGGACCAGGTGATCGAGTCCAAGAACTTCAGCGCGGCCGCCGACGCCTCGGACCACTTCGGCCACGGCACGCACGTCGCGTCCATCGCGGCGGGCACCGGCGCCAAGTCGCACGGCAAGTACACGGGTGTCGCGCCCGGCGCGAAGATCCTCAACGGCAAGGTCCTGGACGACACCGGCTCCGGTGACGACTCCGGCATCCTCGCCGGCATGGAGTGGGCGGCGACCGAGGGCGCCGACATCGTCAACCTCAGCCTCGGCGGCTTCGACACCCCGGAGATCGACCCGCTCGAAGCCGAGGTCAACAAGCTCTCCGAGCAGAAGGGCATCCTGTTCGCGATCGCCGCGGGCAACGAGGGCCCCGAGTCGATCGGTTCGCCGGGCAGCGCGGCCGACGCGCTCACCGTCGGCGCCGTCGACGGCAACGACAAGCTGGCCGACTTCTCCTCCACCGGCCCCGCCGCCGACGGCTCCATCAAGCCGGACGTCACCGCGCCCGGCGTCGACATCACCGCGGCCGCGGCCAAGGGCAGCGTCATCGACCAGGAGGTCGGCGAGAACCCGCCCGGCTACCTGACCATCTCCGGTACGTCGATGGCGACCCCGCATGTCGCGGGCGCCGCGGCGATCCTGAAGCAGGAGCACCCCGACTGGGGCTACCAGCAGCTGAAGGCGGCCCTGACCGGCTCCGCGAAGGGCGGCAAGTACACGCCGTTCCAGCAGGGTTCGGGCCGGATCGCTGTCGACAAGGCCATCAAGCAGACCGTGCTCGCCGACCCGGTGTCGGTGAACTTCGGTGTGCAGCAGTGGCCGCACACCGACGACACCGCGGTCACCAAGCAGCTGACCTACCGCAACACCGGCACCAAGGACGTCACCCTCAGCCTCGCGGCGATCGCCACCGACCCCAAGGGCGCGGCGGCCCCGGCCGGCTTCTTCAAGCTCGGCGCGACCAAGGTGACCGTCCCGGCGGGCGGCACGGCCGCCGTCGACCTCACCGTCAACACCAAGCTGGGCGGCACCCTCGACGGGGCCTACTCGGCGTACGTCACGGCGACCGGCGGCGGGCAGAGCATCCGCACGGCGGCCGCGGTCACGCGTGAGGTGCAGTCGTACACCGTCACCGTCAAGCACATCGGGCGCGACGGCAACCCGACCGGTGTCTACGCCACCGACCTCGCGGGCTACTCGGGCCTCGGCAACGGCCGCGACTACGTCGTGCCGGTCTCCGACTCCGGGACCGCCACCTTCCGGGTGCCCAAGGGCACGTATCTGCTCGACGCCTGGATCGCCAAGGACTTCACCACCTTCGACGGCGGTCTCGACTGGCTGGTCAACCCGAAGCTGAGCGTCACCAAGGACCTCACGCTCACCATCGACGCCCGCACCACCAAGGCCGCCGACGTCACCGTGCCGGACGCCCAGGCCACCCCGCACTCGGCGACCGTCGACTACATGTACGACCCGGCCGGCATCGGGTTCGGGGTCGGCTTCGACACCTTCGCCAACATCCGGCTCGCACCGCTCGGCGGTGAGGTCGCGAGCGGTCTGACCCAGACCTGGAGCGGCCAGTTCACCAAGGGCGCCGACGAGGAGTACGACGTCGCCACCAGCGCCCAGGTCAAGAAGATCCAGGGCGACAAGGTCCGGCACTTCAAGACCGGTGAGCTCGCCACGGTCAAGAACGCCGTCGGCGCCTCCGCCTCCAACAAGACCGGCTCGGTCGCGCCGTGGGGCGTGGTCGGCGAGGACCTCGTCATGGGCGACGCGGTGGAGCAGAAGCTGCCCGGCACCCGCACCTTCCACGTCTCCACCGTGGACGACGCCCAGTGGGCCTTCGACGCCATGCAGTACTCCGGCCACGACCCCCAGGGTCTGCCGATCATCGACGCCTACTACACGCTGGGCGAACCGAAGACGTACAAGGCCGGCAAGTCCTACGGGAACACCTTCAACACGGCGGTCTTCGGCCCGCACCTGACGTCCGACTACGGCCTGTACCGCGACGGCAACCAGATCTTCGGCATCGTCCCGCTGTTCTCCGACAGCGCCAAGCACGCCGGGTCCTCCGACTTCCTGTCGGTGAACACCACCCTGTACCGCAACGGCACCAAGGTGGGCTCCAACAAGGACCCGCTGTTCGGCGACGGCGTCTTCAACGTGCCGTCCGCTGACGCCGAGTACAAGCTGACCACCTCGGTCATCCGCTCGGTCAAGGTCGCCGCCGCCTCCACCCGGATCGACGCGAGCTGGACCTTCCACTCGAAGAAGCCGGGCAGCAGCACCATGCTGGCCCAGCTCCCGGCCTCCACCGTCCACTTCGGCGCCAAGACCGGCCTGGACAGCCGCGTCGAGGCGGGCAAGAAGGTCACCTTCCCGGTCACCGTCGAGGGCGCGGCCGCCGGCCGCAACCTGAAGTCCCTCGGGGTCTGGGTGTCGTACGACTACGGCCAGACCTGGAAGAAGCTGACGGTCAGCCACGGCAAGATCACCGTCAAGAACCCGGCCAAGGGCAAGGCCATCTCGTTCCACGCCAAGATCGCCGACAAGAAGGGCAACAAGTCGACGATCTCCATCTACAACGCGTACTACGCCAAGTGAGCGCGTCGGCCGCTGAGTAGAACCCCAGCGAGCGGCCCGTCGGAAGCGCGGCTTCCGGCGGGCCGTTCTCCATGCGCGGGCTCAGGCGGTGAGTTCAGGCGGTGAGTTCAGGCGGCGGGTTCAGGCGGTGGGGGCGACCCGGGTCGCGTCCGTGCCCCAGCTGGCCAGCAGGCGCAGCGCCTGGGCCGACGCCGAGCCCGGTTCCGCGTGGTACGTGACCAGGGCCTGGTCCTGGTCGCCGGGCACGCGGAACGACTCGTAGTTCAGGGACAGCTCACCCACCAGCGGGTGGTGCATCCGCTTCATCCCGTACGACTTCTCCTTGACGTCGTGGGTCGCCCACAGCCGGCGGAACTCCTCGCTCTTCACCGAGAGCTCGCCCACCAGCGCGGACAGCCGGGTGTCGTCCGGATAGCAGCCCGCGTCCATCCGCAGCTGGCACACGATGTCGATCGCCTTCTGCTCCCAGTCGACGAAGAGCTCGCGGTAGTCGGGCCGCAGGAACGTCAGCCGGGCCCAGTTGCGCTCCGTCACCGGCAGCTCCGCCCAGTCACCGAAGAGCGCCGCCGCCATCGGGTTCCACGCCAGGACCTCCGAGCGCCGCCCCACGATGTACGCCGGCACGCCCTCCATCGACTCCAGCAGCTGTCCCAGCGACGCCCGCACCTGCTGCGGCCGCGCCGACGCCTTCTTCTTGTGCTGCTTGCCCTTGGCGAGATGCGTGAGATGCGCGTGCTCGGCGTCGGTGAGCCGCAGCGCACGGGCGATCGAGTCCAGCACCTCCGCCGACACGTTCCGCCCGTTGCCCTGCTCCAGGCGCGTGTAGTACGCCACCGACACCCCGGCCAGCTGCGCCAGCTCCTCGCGCCGCAGCCCCGGCACCCTGCGGTGCCGCCCGAAGTCCGGCAGCCCCACGTCGGAGGGGCGCAGCCGCGCCCGCCGGGTGCGCAGGAACTCGCTGAGCTCGGCACGCAGGTCCAGGGGCGGGGAGGAGGGCAGGGGGTGGTCTTCCATACATCCAGTATTCACGGTCGTACGCACAGGAACCTGACCCCGCCAGTGGTAGGCACGGCAGACGTACGCAGAGGCGGGGGCTGGGTGACGGACGTAGCGTGGAGGAGTCTGTAGACGTGCCCGGGACGGAAGAAGGCGACCGGGTGCGAAGACACCTCTAGGAGAACCCCCCTCATGACCACTGTTGCTGCTTACGCCGCGCCTGCCGCGAAGGCCCCGCTGGAGCGGACCACGATCGAGCGGCGCGCGGTCGGCGAGTTCGACGTCCTCATCGACATCCAGTTCGCCGGTATCTGTCACTCCGACATCCACCAGGCCCGCGAGGGCTGGGGTACGGCGATCTTCCCGATGGTGCCCGGTCACGAGATCGCGGGCGTCGTCTCGGAGGTCGGCCCGGGTGTCACGAAGTACGCGGTGGGGGACCGGGTGGGTGTCGGCTGCATGGTCGACTCCTGCCGTGAGTGCGACAACTGCAAGGCCGGGCTCCAGCAGTACTGCACCGGCGGCGGCCCGACCTGGACGTACAACGCCGTCGGCAAGGACGGGCAGCCCACCTACGGCGGCTACGCGCAGAAGGTCGTCGTCGACGAGAACTACGTCGTCCGCATCCCCGACGGCCTCTCCCTCGACGTCGCCGCCCCGCTCCTCTGCGCCGGCATCACCACGTACTCCCCGCTCAAGCACTGGAACGCCGGCCCCGGCAAGAAGGTCGCCGTCGTCGGCCTCGGCGGCCTGGGCCACATGGGCGTGAAGATCGCCGCCGCCCTGGGCGCGGAGGTCACCGTCCTCTCCCAGTCCCTCCGCAAGAAGGACGACGGCCTGAAGCTGGGCGCCACGCACTACCACGCGACCAGCGACCCGAAGACCTTCGAGGAGCTCAAGGGCACCTTCGACATCATCCTCAACACGGTGTCGGCCCCGCTCGACTTCGACGCGTACCTGTCGCTGCTGAAGACCGACGGCGCCATGGTGAACGTCGGCATCCCCGAGGAGCCCGTCCGCATCCTCCTCTCCTCCGTCTTCGGCAACCGCCGCAGCCTGAGCAGCTCCGGCATCGGCGGCATCCCGGAGACCCAGGAGATGCTCGACTTCTGCGCCGAGCACCACCTGGGCGCCGAGATCGAACTCATCGGCGCCGACCAGATCAACGAGGCGTACGAGCGGGTCGTCAACAGCGACGTCCGCTACCGCTTCGTGATCGACACGGCGACGATCTGAGTCACTTCCGTCTGCCCAGCAGATACAGCAGATAGGGGCCGCCGACCAGGGAGGTCAGCGCACCGACCGGGATCTCCAGCGGAGGGACCAGGGTGCGGGCCACCAGGTCGGCGGTCACCAGCACGAGCGCGCCCGTCAGCGCCGAGCAGACCAGCGGCAGCTGGGGGGTGCGGGTGAGCCGCCTGGCCAGCTGCGGCGCGGTCAGCGCGACGAACCCGATCGGCCCGGCGGCACCGGTCGCGGTGGCGGCCAGCACGACGCCGAGGGCGGTGAGACCGAGCCGGGCCCGGTCGACCCGGAGGCCGAGGGCGGCGGCGGTGTCGGCGTCGAGCCCGAGCGGCCGCGCCGCCCGGGCCGCCCACACCAGCCCCGGCAGGGCGAGGACGAGCACGACGGCGAGCGGCCCGGCCTGCTCCCACCCCCGCCCGTTCAGACTCCCGGTCAGCCACAGCTTGACCTGCTCGGCCGCGTCCAGCTCGCTGTCGGTGAGGTACAGCTGGACGACGGCGGACAGGGCGACGCCGATACCGACGCCGGTGAGCACGAAACGGCTGGGCTGCATGCCGTGCCGCCAGGCGAGCACGTACACGAGGGCGGCGGCACCGAGGCCGCCGGCCACGGACACCGCGGGCATCGCGGAGGGCGATGCGACGGCCCCCGTGGCCAGCGCGAGCACGGTCGCGGCGGCGGCGCCGTGCCCGACGCCGATCACGTCCGGACTGGCCAGCGGATTCCGGGTGACGGTCTGCACCAGGGCTCCGGCGAGCCCGAGCGAGACGCCGACGAGAGCACCCAGCACGATCCGGGGGACGCGCAGCTCGTTGACGACGAGGTCGTAGGGGGTTCGGCCGCCTCTGAGGGTGCGCCAGACGTCGGCCGGGGGGATGTAGGTCTGGCCAAGGGAGGCGGAGGCGGTCATGGCGACGGCGAGGAGGCCGAGAAGCGCGAGGGCGACGAGAACCGAACGCTTGTGGAGGACGAGGGAGAAGCGGGGGTGGGGCCGTAGTACTACGACTGCGGGCCGGTGGAGGCTGGTCGCGTCCACGCGGCGGCAGCCGCAAATCAAATACAGCCCCGCGCCCCTTACGGGGCTACATAGCTGCGGGCAGTCGTGCCGCTGGGGCGGCACGGGTGGGCGCAGCGGCACCCGGCCAGCGCCGGTGAGCGACACCCCCCGCCCCCAGCCCCGGGTACGTCTCATGTCACGGCACCTTTCCTCCGTACCAGGGCCACCAGCACCGGTACCCCCACCAACGCCGTCATCACCCCGGCCGGCACCTCCGCAGGAGCCCGCACCACCCGCCCCAGCACATCCGCGGCCACCAGCAACCCCGCTCCCAGCAGCGCCGACAGCGGCAGCACCCGCCCGTACCCGCCGCCCCTGACCAACCGCCGCGCCAGATGCGGCACCACCAGCCCCACGAACGCGATCGGCCCGGCCGCCGCCACCGCGGACGCGGTCAGCAGGGTCGCCCCCAGTGCCGCGCACCCCCGTACGACATGCACCCGGTGCCCCAGCGCACGCGCGGTCTCGTCGCCCAGTGCCAGTGCGTCCAGCCCCCGGGCACAGGACAGCACCAGCACGGCGCCCGCCGCCAGGAACGGCAGCATCCGTACGACCGTCCCCGCGTCCCGCCCGCTGAGCGCCCCCACCTGCCAGAACCGGAACTGGTCGAGGGTGGCGGAGCTGGAGGTGAGGACGACCGTCGTGGCGCCCGCGGTCATCGCGGACAGGGCCGTGCCGGCCAGCGCCAGCTTCACCGGGGACGCACCGCCCCGCCCCCGCGCCGCGATGCCGTACACCAGGCACGCGGCGACGACGGCGCCGGTGAACGCGTACCAGACGTAGGCCCCGAAGCCGTACCCGGAGCCGCCCAGGACGATGGCGAGCACGACCCCGGCCGCCGCGCCCTGGCTCAGGCCGAGGATGCCGGGGTCGGCGAGCGGGTTGCGGGTGACCGCCTGGAGTGCGGCGCCGGCGAGGCCGAGCGCGGCGCCCGCGGTGAGGCCGACCTCGGTGCGGGGCAGGCGGAGGGAGCGGACGACGAGCGCGTCGGGGGAGGACCCGCCGTGCAGGAGGGCGTCGAACACCGCGGCCGGCGGTACCGCACGGGTGCCGACCGCGAGGCTGAGTACGGCGACGACGGCCACCGCGAGGGCGGCCGTCGGCCAGACGAGGGCGCGGCGCACTTACCGGAGGTGTTCGGCGAGCTGCCGTACGACCAGACGCGCCGCCGTGGGACCGGCGTTGAGGTACCAGGGGTCGTCGTCGACCTGCACGGCATGCCCGGCCTCGACCGCCTTCATGGACTTCCACAGCGGCCCGGCGAGCACGGTCGCCGCGTCCGTCTTCGCCGCGTCGCCCTGCACGGAGTAGAAGATCCAGTCACCGTCGGCGGTGTCGACCTTCTCCGCGCTGATGTCCTGCGAAATGGCGTTGAACTGCTGCGACTTGGGTCGGGAGAGGCCCATGTCGACGGCTATCGAGCCGGTGAAGGAGGACACGCCGAACATCCGGGTGCGGTCGGGCGTGAAGCGCACCATGGACACGGTGGCCGAACCGTTCAGGGCGGACCCGCCGGCCTTCGCGTTGTCGACGATGTCGGTGAGCAGTTCCTGGGCCTTCTGTCCTTCGCCGACCGCGTCCCCGACCAGCAGCAGGTCCCGCTTCCAGTTGATGCCCTGGCCCGCGGTGACCACGGTGGGCGCGATCTTCGACAGCTGCGGGTAGAGGTCGCCGAGCGAGTCGTTGACCAGGATCAGGTCGGGCTTGGCGGCGGCCAGCGACTCCAGGTTGGGGGACTGGCGGGTGCCCGCGTCGGTCATCGCGGCGAGCTTCTTCTTGTACTGCGGGAAGGCGTCGGTGAGGTAGTCGGGGACGAGTCCCGCGTTGTCGGCGCGGGTGCCGGCGGTCGGGACGATGCCGAGGGTGAGCAGGTCGTCGAGCTGCCCGGTGCTGAGCACCGCGATCTTCTTCGGCTCGGCCTTGATGGTGGTCGTGCCCTCGAAGTGGGTGACCGTGCGCGGGAAGACGCCGTCGGTGTCGGTGTCGGAGCCCATCCCGTCGGCGAGGGCGCTCGGCGCGGCGGAGGGGCCCTCGGAGGCGCCGGCGACCTTGTTCACGGTCCCGTCGCCGTGCGCGGTACCGGCGTCGTCGCCACCGCCGGACGACGAGCAGCCGGCCAGCAGACCGCCCATAACGGACATGGCGGACACGGCCAGGACAGTCCTCAACCTCAACGCACGCACGACTAGCTCTTCCGATCGGTGACTAAGGCGAGCCTTACCTTAGCCGGTGCCGGGGGTACGTTGGACAGGAGGAGGTCCCACGATGACCGTGAACCTGAACCACACCATCGTCGCCGCACACGACAAGCACGCGTCGGCAAGGTTCCTCGCCGACATCCTCGGTCTTGAAGTCAGCCCGGAATACGGTCCGTTCGTCCCGGTCGCGCTGCCGAACGGCGTCACCCTCGACTACCTGGACACCCCCGGGGACATCCCGCCGCAGCACTACGCCTTCCTGGTCTCCGAGGACGACTTCGACGAGATCTTCACCCGCGTCCGGGCGGCCGGCATCGGCTACTGGGCCGACCCGCACCACAGCCGTCCCGGCGAGATCAACACCAACGACGGCGGCCGCGGCACCTACTTCGACGACCCCGACGGCCACCGTCTGGAGATCCTCACCCGCCCCTACGGCAGCGGCGGCTGACCAAGCGGGACGGACTCACCGGGCGCGTACGACCGTACGGCCGCACCCGCCGCGGCGCCCGAGGGCCGTACGACGTGGACGCGCCCGCGCCCGCCGACCCGGCCCGTCGCGCCGGTCACCTCCAGCACGGTGTTCTCGTCGATCGCCACGCCGTACGGCACCGACCCCTGCGACACGGCCGCCACCAGCCGCCCCAGCGTGCCCCACTGGGCCGCGTGCACGTCCACGGAGAAGGGCACAAGACCGAGCCCCGGCCGTACCTCGACCTCTTCGAGATCCTCGGCGGTGTCCGGCGGGCAGACCGGAACACCGTCCGCCAGCCAGCCACCGACCACGGCCCGCCGGGCGGCGAGCACGGCACCGGCGGAGAACCCGGCGTAGGGGATGCCGCGTTCGGCGAGCCGCCCGGTCAGCCGCCCGGCGCACTCCGCGAACGCGTCCTGGTACGCGGGCGTGAGTCCACCGCACACCAGCAGCCCGCCCAGTCCGCCCACCAGCGGGCCGGGTTCGAACCGTTTGCCGAGCGGCACCAGCAGCGGCACCGCCGTCCCCGCGCCCGCCCCCGCGCTCCGCAACGCTTCCGCGTACCGCGCGAACTGCTCCTCGCCGTCCCCCTCGTCGACGATCACACACCCGATACGGCCGCCCCCCGAGGCCCGCAGCAGCGGCCCGTACACCTCGGGCGCGTCCCAGCCGCCACCGATCAGAAAAGTCCCGCCACCCACGAAGAGGTCCCTCCCGTGCCCTGCGTCCCGGTCAGGCCCGCAGTCCCTTGAGCCCGTCCTGGGCGGCCATGATCAGCTCGATGCCCCGGTTGTCGGCGGCGGGTTCGCGCATCTGGTTCGTCACGTACGCGATCGCCAGCCGCTCGTCGGGGTCGGCCCAGACCAGCGCGCCGCCCCAGCCGCCCCAGCCGAGGGCGCTGCCGAAGAGGCCGTAGCCGAGGCCGTACCGGGTCGGCATGCCGAGGACGCGGTCCTCGCCGTCGAACTGGAGCTCCCGGGCCCGCTCGCACCCCTGCGGGGACAGCACCCGCACCCCGCCCACGGTTCCGCCGCAGGCGAGCAGCGACTGGACGAGGGCGACCGAGCGGGCGTTGCCGTAGCCGCTCGCCGCGGGGATCTGCGCGCGGCGCCAGGCGAGGCTGTTGCCGTCCCGGACGCGGACGGGGGTGGCGGCGGTGGGGGCGGTGGGGGCGGTCGCGTCGCGGCCCGGTGCGCTGGCCGTGTAGTCCTCGTCCTTGCCCGGCGGTGGCACGGTCGGCGCCACCCGCGGGTCGTGCTCGGGGCCGAGGCCGATGTGGAAGTCCGCGCCCAGCGGCCCGGCCACCTCCGCGGCGAAGAACTCGCTCACGCTCCGCCCGGTGATCCGGCGCAGCACCTCGCCCACGAGGAACCCCTGGGTGAGCGAGTGGTACCCGGCCGCGGTGCCCGGTTCCCACTGCGGGGCCTGGCCGGCGAGCCGGGCCGTGGCGGCCGTCCAGTCGTACAGCTCCTCGACCGGTCCCTCCCAGTCGGGCAGCCCGGCGGTGTGCGACAGCAGATGCCGCACCAGCACGTGTCGCTTGCCGGCCGCGGCGAACTCGGGCCAGTACCGGGCGACGGGCGCGTCCGGGTCCAGCCTGCCCCGGTCGATCAGGACGAGCGCGCACAGCGCGGTCATCGTCTTGGTCACGGAGAACACGTTGACGATCGTGTCCCGCTCCCACGCCCGGGTCCGGCCGGCATCGGCGAACCCGGCCCACACGTCCACCACGGGCTTCCCGTCGACGAAGACGGCCACGGCACCTCCCACGTCGCCGTCGTCGATCAGTCCGGCGAGTGCGGTGGGCACGGCGGTGAACAGCTCGTCGTACGAGCCTTGGATGTCGGCCATGTACGCCATTGAGCCCGCGCGAGCGCCGCCCGGCAACCGAATATCCGTGCACCGGTACTCAATGCATCAACCCGACGAACATCGTCCGGTGCAGGGTCTCCACGTGGCGGCGTGCGATGTCGGCCGCCCGGGCCGCGTCACCCGCGCGGAGCGCCGCCACCAGGGCCCGGTGCTCGTCGTTGGACTCGCGCAGGGCGGCGAGGGGGTAGGGGAGGTAGTACGCGTAGAGCCGGCGCAGCACGGTCCCGTAGGTCTGCACGCTCGCGTCGAGGCCGGTGGCGTGGGCCACGGCGAGGTGGAACCGCTCGTCACAGGAGTGGAACTCCGCCCAGCTCTCCGCCCGGTCCATGGCCGCGACCAGCAGGTCGAGCTCGTCGAGGGCGGCGGGGGACGCGGCGCCGGTCGCGAGATGGGCGATCCCGCACTCCAGGACGACCCGCTCGTCGATCAGGCGGTGCACCTCCGCGGTCTGCCCGTGGTACGCCTCGGCCGCGTCTACGACCCCGCGGGTCGGCTGCTCGGCGACGAGGGTGCCGCCGTTGCGGCCGCGCCTGCGCTCCAGGACGCCGTCCGTGCACAGGGTGCTCAGCGCCCGGCGCACGGTGATCTCCCCGACGCCGAGCGCCTCGGCTATGGCGTCGGTCTGGGGCAGCCGCTCGCCGGGGGAGAGCAGCCCGAGGTCGACCGCCATGGCGATCCGGGCGCGCACCGTGTCCAGCGCGGTGAGCCGGCGGATCCCGTTCAGCTTGGGCGAGTTGAGGGCGAGGACGGTCCCCTCGGGGTGCGCGGGTGCGGATCCGTTCGGGGTGCCGGTCATGCCCTCAATGTAGCGGCCAGTAAAACTGCTCATAATGAGACCATTGTATAAGGACTCATATTGAGTTAATTTCCTGGCCATGTCCCGACCCCTCCCCGTCGCCCTGGTCCAGGCCCCTCCCCGCCTGGCCACGGACCCGCTGTCCGGCTTCGCCGAAGACGTCGGGGAAGTGCTGGCGCGCTTCCCGCAGACCCGCCTCGTCGCCTACCCGGAGCTGCATCTGTGCGGCACCGACGGCCCGCCCGCAGAGTCGGAGAGCCGGCTGCAGGACGCGGCGGAGCCGCTCGACGGCCCCCGCGTGCGACAGCTCGCCGAACTCGCGGGCGACCTGGGTGTATGGCTGTTCCCGGGCACCGTCTGCGAGCGCGGTCCGGCCGGCGAGCTCTTCAACACCGCCCTCGCCTTCTCCCCGCAGGGGCGGCTCGCCGCCCACTACCGCAAGGTCTTCCCGTGGCGGCCCTTCGAGCCGTACGCCCCCGGCGACCGCTTCGTCGTCCTGGACCTCCCGGACACCGGCCGCGTCGGCTTCGCCATCTGCTACGACGCCTGGTTCCCGGAGGTGGCCAGGCACCTGGCCTGGATGGGCGCCGAGGTCATCGTCAACCCGGTCATGACCACCTCCGCGGACCGCGCCCAGGAACTCGTCCTCGCCCGGGCCAACGCCATCGTCAACCAGGTCTACGTGGTCAGCGTGAACACCGCGGGCCCCCTCGGCACCGGACGCAGCCTGGTGGTCGACCCCGAGGGACGCGTCCGCGTCCAGGCCGCCGACTCCGCGCCCACCGTGCTGACCGACGTCCTCGACCTGGACGACGTGACCCGCGTACGGACCTTCGGCACCGCCGGCCTGAACCGCATGTGGAACCAGTTCACCGAGGCCGACGCCCCCATCGACCTCCCGCTCTACGACGGCCGCCTGGACCCCCGCCGCTGGCGGATCGCCGACAACTGAGCCACTGCCTGTTCCCCCTCTCTCCCCGTCCCCTCGGCACAAGGAACGCCATGTCCGCTCCCGCTCCCGCCTCTCCGCCTACCCTCACCCGCAGCCTGACCCTCAGATCCGTCGTGCTCTTCGGGCTCGCCTACATGGCCCCGATCATCGTCCTGGGCACCTACGGCGTCGTCGCCGACAGCACCCACGGCTCCGTCCCGACGGCCTACCTGCTGGCCCTCGGCGCCATGCTCTTCACCGCGCACAGCTACGGGAAGATGGCCGCGGCCCACCCCGTCGCCGGGTCCGCCTACACCTACGTGCGGCGCTCCATAGACTCCCGGATCGGCTTCCTCGTCGGCTGGGCCACCCTGCTGGACTACTTCTTCCTGCCCATGGTCATCTGGCTCATCGGCGGGGCCTATCTCCAGGCCGAGTACCCCTCGGTGCCGTTCTGGGTGTGGATCATCGCGTTCATCGCCGTCACCACCGCGCTCAACATCCGGGGCATCAAGACCGCGGAGCGGGTGAACGACCTGCTGATGGTCTTCCAGGTGCTGGTCGTCGTGATCTTCGCGCTGCTGTGTCTGCGGCACGTCTTCCAGCACCAGGGAGCGTCGGGACTCGTCAGCGCCACGCCGTTCACGAACCACGCGACCAGCCTCGCGGGCATCTCCGCGGGCGCCGCCATCGCCGCCTACTCCTTCCTCGGGTTCGACGCCGTCACCACGCTGACCGAGGAGACCGTCGAACCGCAGCGCACCATCCCCCGCGCCATCATGCTGACCGCGCTGCTCGGCGGCGGCATCTTCGTCGTCGTCGCCTACGCCACCCAGCTGGCACACCCCGGGTACGCGTTCACCGACTCCAGCTCCGCCGCGTTCGAGATCGCCAAGGCGATCGGCGGCGACGTGTTCTCCTCCGTGTTCCTGGCCGGCCTGATCGTCGCCCAGTTCGCCTCCGGGATCGCGGCGCAGGCCAGCACGGCACGGCTGCTCTACGCGATGGGCCGCGACTCGGTACTGCCCAAGAAGGTCTTCGGCAGCATCCACCCCAAGTACCACACCCCCGCCCTGAACATCCTCCTCGCCGGCGCGGTCGGCCTGATCGCGCTGCGCCTGAACGTCGCCACGTCCACGTCCTTCATCAACTTCGGCGCCTTCACCGCCTTCACCTTCGTCAACCTCTCCGTCATCGCGACCTACGTCCGGGAGCGCCGCGCGGGCCGCCGTCCCGCCGTGTGGTCGTACGTCCTGCTCCCGGCGATCGGTGCCGTCGTCGACGTGTGGCTGCTGTGCCACCTCGACGACAAGGCCCGCACCCTCGGTCTGATCTGGCTGGCCATCGGCGTCTGCTACCTCGCCTACCTGACCAGGGGCTTCCGCAAGGCCCCGCCGGAGATGACCTTCGACGAGGAACCGGCCCCGGCGACCGATCCGCAGCCGGCCCACTGATCCCGGCCGCGAGCCCCCGCGGCGAACGCACCGGGCGCTGCCGACCGGGTCCCTCCCGGCCGGCGGCGCCTGCGTTTCCCGCGGTGTCCGAACAGGCACGGGGCACGGAATCGACGGGAACCCTCACGCGTTGAGGAGGGTGGGCATCGGACGCCGGTGGTGTGCGAGCCGGGTAGCCCGAATGACCAGGCCGACGAGTATTGGAGGGGCCGCGATGACTGTGCAGGCGCAGAGGGCCGTGCTGGCTGGCGGATGTTTCTGGGGGATGCAGGACCTGATCCGCAGGCAGCCGGGCGTGACGGCGACCCGGGTGGGATACACCGGGGGTGACGTGGAGAACGCGACGTACCGCAACCACGGCACGCACGCGGAGGCCATCGAGATCCTCTTCGACCCCACGAAGACCGACTACCGGGCACTCCTGGAGTTCTTCTTCCAGATCCACGACCCGAGCACCAGGAACCGCCAGGGCAACGACATCGGCCTCAGCTACCGCTCGGCGATCTACTACGTGGACGACGAGCAGAAGCGGACAGCCGAGGACACGATCGCGGACGTGGACGCCTCCGGCCTGTGGCCGGACAAGGTGGTCACCGAGGTGGAGCCGGTCGGCCCCTTCTGGGAGGCCGAGCCCGAGCACCAGGACTACCTGGAGCGCTACCCGGACGGCTACACCTGCCACTTCCCCCGCCCCGGCTGGAAGCTGCCCGCCCGCGCGCAGGGCTGACCAGGACGGCCTACGGCGGGCCGACCGAGACCGACCGGCCGACCGGCCGGGGCACCGCGGGTGCCGCAGGCCGGTCGGACCGGCGGGGAGCCGGTCCGTGTCCCGGTCGCGGAGGCGGTCTCGTTGGGTGTGCTGCCGTCATCGAGGTGTCTGCCTCGGCCTGGTGTGCCCGTTCCCCAGGTGTCAGGGCTTCAGGACTTGCGGACGGGAGCCGGGCCCACCCAGCGGTGATAGGTGTCCACGTCCACGTTGCTGCCGCACACGACGGTGACCACGTGCCGGCCTGCGAAGCGGTCGCGGTCCTCGAGGATCGCCGCGATGCCGAGCGCCGCCGACGGCTCCACGACGAGGCCGGCGTGGTCGAGGAGCATCCGCATCCCGGCGACGATCGACGCCTCCCGGACCAGGACGACATCGTCGGCGACCAGGAGAAGGTCGTCCAGGACGGCCGGAATGGGATGCCGGCCGGCGACGCCGTCGGCGATGGTGTCGGCCGAGTCGGTGGTGACGACGCGCCGCCGACGCCACGAGTACGTCATCGCCGGTGCGCCCAGCGGCTGGACGCAGATCACCTCGACCTCGGGTGCCAGCGCCTTCATCACATGACCCACGCCGGTGGCCAGTGCCCCGCCACCGAGAGCGATCAGGACGGTGTCGAACGACGGCGCGGTGTCCACCAGCTCCAGGCCGATGGTCGCCGCGCCCTCGCAGGTCTCGATGTCCAGGCTGTCCTCGACCAGCCGGATGCCGTCGTCCCGTGCGAGGGCCGCCGCCCGCTCGCGAGCCATCTCGTGGTCGCCGTCCACCAGCTCCAGCCTGGCGCCCAACGCGCGGATCCGATCGAGCTTGGCCGCAGTCGCGAAGCGGGAGGCCACGACGGTCACGTCGAGCCCCCGGCCGCGACCGGACCAGGCGAGGGCCTGGCCGAGGTTGCCCGAGCTCGCGCACACCACGGCCGGCGACCCATGCCCGGCGAGCAGGCTCGCGACCACCTCGGTGCCGCGGGCCTTGAAGCTGCGGACCGGGTTCGCCGTTTCGAGCTTGATGCTCACCGCACACCCGAGGCCGGGTTCCAGGGCCTCGCAGCGGTACAGCGGAGTGTCGCGGAAAACCGGGTCGATCACCCGGCGAGCCGCCCGGATACGAGCAGTGTCGAGGCGCGTCCCCTGCATGGCACAGCAGCGTAGCGCCGCCGGCACCGCCCCTGGCGAGGAAAGCCGTGGTCGCGGCCGCGGCCGGCTGCGACCGTGGAGGCCCGCGGTCATGCGGGCGACAGAGGCTGCTCCGTCCAGACGGTCTTGCCGTCGTGGGCGTAGCGCGTGCCCCACCGCTCCGTGAGCTGCGCGACCAGGAAGAGCCCACGGCCGCCCTCGTCCGTGCTGAGGGCCCGCCGGAGGTGGGGGGACGTGTGGCTGGTGTCGGACACCTCGCAGATCAGGCAGTGCGTACGGATGAGGCGCAGGGTGGCGGGGCCGGTCGCGTACCGGTAGGCGTTGGTGACGAGCTCGCTGGCGACCAGCTCGGTGGTGAAGGCCAGTTCGGACAGCCCCCATTCGGTCAACTTCGCCGTGGTCAGCTCCCTGGCACGGGCAGCGGCGGTGGCTTCCAGGGGCAGCTGCCAGGAGGCGACGTTCTGCGGCCGTAGCACCCGGGTACGGGCGATGAGCAGCGCGATGTCGTCGATGGGGCGGTGGTCCTTGGGCAGCAGCGCTTCGACCACGGTGTTGCAGGTGTGCTCCAGGGGGTCGGTGACGTAGGCCAGACAGGTGTGCAGGTCCCTCAGCGCGGCGTCGATGTCGCCGTTGCGCGCCTCCAGCAGACCGTTGGTGTAGAGCGTGAGCAGGCTGCCCTCGGGGAGGTCGAGATCGAACGTCTCGAACGGCAGCCCGCCCAGGCCCAGCGGCGGGCCCGCGGGCAGGTCGAGCACGGTCACCTCGCCGTCCGGGGTGGACACCAACGGCGCCGGGTGGCCGGCGCGGGCCAGGGAGCAGTGCTGGGAGACCGGGTCGTAGACCGCGTAGAGGCAGGTGGCCCCGAGCACCTGCTCGATCGCCGAGTGGTTGCCTTCGGCGTTCGCCTCCAGCTCGGTGGCCAGCAGGCTGACCAGATCGTCCAGCCGCGCCACCACCTCGTCCGGTTCCAGGTCGAGGCTGGCCAGGGTGCGCGCGGAGGCCCGCAGACGGCCCATCGAGGCCGCGGCGTGGATCCCGTGGCCGACCACGTCTCCCACCACGAGGGCGACCCGGGCCCCTGACAACGGGATCACGTCGAACCAGTCGCCGCCGATGCCCGGTTCACCGCTGGCGGGAAGGTACCGGCAGGCCACCTCCACGGCCGGCAGGTCGGACGCCACGCTCGGCAGCAGACTGCGCTGAAGAGTCAGAGCGGCGTTCTGCTGCTGGGTGAAGCGGCGCGCGTTGTCGATCGAGACGGCCGCCCGCGAGGAGAGCTCCTGGGCCACCGCGGCATCGCCGTCCTCGAAGGGCTCCGAATTGCGCGACCGCCACAGGCTCACCACGCCCAGCACGAGCCCGCGCGCGACCAGGGGCACCGCGATCAGCGAATGAACGCCGAGACCCGTGGCGATCTCGATCCGCCGCCGGTCCATGGCGTACCACTCGGGGCGCAGGGACAGCAGCGCTTCGAGGATCGGACGACGCTCGGCCAGGCACCGCGCCTGCGGGGATTCCGGAAGCAGCGGGACCACATCGCCCTCCTGGAACGGGACCCGCCGCTCCGGTGGCGCGAGGGCGGCCCGGAGCAGCGGACCTGCCGTACCGGAAACCGGCTCGTCACCGAGCATCACCGGTTCGAGGAGGTCCACCGAGCAGTAGTCGGCGAGGCCCTGAACGGCCACCCCGGCCAGTTCCCGGGCGGTCTGCGTCACGTCCAGCGAGGTTCCGATCAGGGCGCTCGCCTCGTTCAGCAGGGCGAGCCTGCGCTGCGCCCGGTGCCGGTCGGTCACGTCCTCGATCGTCTCCGCCACGCCGAGAACCCGGCCCGAGGGGTCTTCCATCCGGAACGCCGAGACGGACACGATCCGTTCCCGGCCCGGATCGTGGCGCGACCGGGCGGACTGCTCGGTGAAGATCAGCGGCTCGCCGGTCTCCAGCACGTGCCGTACCCGCTCATCGGCCGGGCCGGCGTCCTCGTCGACCATGAATTCGCGGGGGCGACGGCCCACCGGTGCCTCGGCCGGGACACCGCTCGCCTTCTCGACCGCCCGGTTGACCCGGATCACCGCCCGGTCCGGGCCGTACGTGACGAGACCGATCGGGGAGCGGCGGTACAGGCCGTCCAGCAGCGCACGGTCCCGCTGCCAGGCGATGACCTCCGAGGCCGGAGCACCGACCAGGAACCACTCCCGACCGCCCCCCTCCCGGGCGATCGCACGGGCCCGGAAACCCATCTCCACACGGTGTCCGTCACGGTGCCGGACAGGCAGGACACCGAACCAGCCCCCCGCCTTCACGGCGGCCACGACGACGGACCGCACGACGGGCAGGTCACCGGCGTCCACCAGGAGGTCCTGCCACGCCCGGCCGAGCACCTTCCCGGCCGGATAGCCCAACAACTCCTGCGCACGTGCGCTCCAGCCGACCACGGTGCCGCGATCGTCGAGCACAGCCGAGGCCGCACGCCCGAGGGCGAACGGATCCTCGGGACTCTCGCTGAAATGCGTCGACGGCGTCCCCATAGCCACCACCTTGCTTGCCTCCGTGCCTTCCAGGTTCCACCCCGCGCTCTCCGACCGCGACTCTCCCGTTCCCCCGGCCCGGAGCCTCGGCGCGCCGGCGTCCGGGTCAGGCCGGCTGCGGGGTCGGCGGCAGCAGTGCCCGCAGCGGGCCGGTGTCGGGGCGGTCGGCCAGAGCGGCCGTCACCGCGGCGTGCAGCGCGGCCTCCGTGCCCGCCTCGCCGTCGAGGTCGGAGGCGGAACCGGGCAGCCGTACCGCCGCCGGCCGTGACCAGGAGAACTCCCAGTGCAGCAGCGACCGCGCGCTGAACTCGGCCAGCACCATGCTCTGCAGCGCGTCCCGCAGCACCGGCCGGACGGCCTCCCGGAACTCCCGGTCCCGCCCGGCCGTCGCCCGGTCCGGCAGCGGCAGCCGCCGGGCCAGCTGCCACAGCCGGCCCTCGTCGATCACCGTGAGCAGCGCGGGCAGTGTCGGCCGGCCCTCCGTGTAGCAGGCGAGCGCCCGGTGCAACGGGGTGTCGAGCGAGGCCAGCCCCACGGCCATCGACGAGATCAGCAGCTGCCCCCACTCCGCGGCGCGCTCGTACTGCCCTACCTCGTCGGTCAGTACCGCGTCCTCCAGCGCGGCCAGCGTCCGGGCCGGGTCGGCGAGCAGCGCGAGGGCCGGTCCGCCGTCCTCCGCGCCGCGCCCGTCGGCGGGCAGCGCCTCGATCCGCCGCACCCGGTCGGCGATCGGCGGATGCGAGTCGTACGGCGATCTCGGCTCCGCGGGCAGCTCCTCCCGCAGCCCCGCCAGCTCCGTCTCGCGTGCCGTGAGCATCCGGCCGAAGCCGCCGAAGAACTGCCCGCGCGGCGGCAGTTGCCGGGCGGGCAGGCCGAGCGTCGCGTACGAGTCGAGGTAGAAGTCGTGGGCGGCGGACAGGACGGGGATCTCGCGGAGCGCCGACGCCGTCGCGTCCCGGCCGGCGATCCGCGCGGCGGCCAGGTCGGCGGCGTACTCCTGCGCGCGGGCCGTCGACAGCGTGGCCCGCATGTAGAGCTTCGCGTACGCCGTGTAGACCGCCGCCATCAGCCGGTACGTGATCCCGGCCCCGGCGGTGTCGATCTCCTTGACCCGCTTGCCCTTCGCGGTCCGCTTGGCGGCGGCCTTCTCCTGCCGGGCACGCTCGGCCGCCTCCTTGCTGTCGGCCCGCGCGTGGAAGTGCCCGACCGTCCGCCCGATCTGCACCCGGCCGCGCACGACGAGCGCCGACAGCCGGGTGTCACCGCCGGTGAAGTGGCCGTACTCATGGGCGAGTACGGCCTTCAGCCCGGCCTCGGTCAGCCCGGTCAGCAGCGGCACGCCCAGGTAGAGGCGGCGGGGTCCGGGACGGAGGCCGAGCAGCCGGGGTTCCTCGCTGACCGCCGCGTTGACGTCACCGGTGAGCACGACCGCGTCCGGCGCGCGCGTGCCCGTGGCCGCCGCGAGCTCCCGCACCAGCGCCCACAGCCGGGGCTCGTCGGCCTCCGTGACCGGGAGACCGGGCGGGTCCTCACCCCTGGGCGTCCGGAGCATGGACATGCCCCTCACGACCGGGATCGCCAGCAGCAGGGAGACGATCACGATCTTCCCGGCGAAGGCGTCGGGCGCCCACGTCACCGCCGCCACGTCGACGACGGCCGCCACCGCCAGCAGGACGAGGCTCAGCAGATAGAAACCACAGAGCAGAACAAGGGCGCGCAGCGCCCGCAGAGTTGCGCCCATCGGGCAGATCCCCCCACTTACGGAAAACGAACGGGACTCAAGCGCCCCGTAGGGGCGCGGGGCTGCATCCCATATGCGGCTACCGCCGCGTGGGCGCGATCAGCCCCCACTCACCCGCAGCCGACACACGACGTGTCTTTTTGTCGGCCCCCTCAGCTGTGCAGCGTCGCCGGGCTCCCGCCGTTCGCCTCGTAACCCGCCACCGCCAGCGCACGGTAGAGGGCGAACTCGGCGGCCGGGTCCGCGGACAGCGTCCACGGCAGAGCCCCCACATGCCCGTCCACGCGTATCAGCTCGCCCATGGCCTCCGCCCAGCGCTCCGAGCGCACCAGGAAGAAGACCAGCAGATGACGGACGTGCGCGAGCATCGGATCGTCCTGGCGGGCCGAGTGCACCGCGTGCAGCGCGCCGTGGACGGCCTTGGTGACGACCTCGCTCTGGTAGAAGCTCGCCACCAGATTCACCTCGGGCAGGTGCTCGAAGACCGCGAACAACGGCATCGCGGCCAGCAGCGAGCCCTGCGGGGCGCGGGCGGCGGCGGCCTCGGCGAAGGAGTACGCCAGCTCGCGCGAGCCGTGCCACTTCTCGCACCAGTAGTGCAGCGCCGCCAGATGCGCCCCCATGTGCGCGGGCGCGCGATCCAGGATCTTCAGCCACAACTGCTCGAACTCGGACTGCGAGTAGTTCAGCCCGCGCGCCACCGACAGCTCGATGACGTACGGCACCGGGTCCCCGGGGGAGAGCAGCGCCGCCTGCCCGCAGGCGTCCCTGGCCTCCTCCATGATGATCCGGAAGTCGTCGGTGCCCGGCGTCGACGTCCGCCACGCCTGCTGGACCAGGAACTCCGCGTGTACGGCGGCACCGCCGGCGTCCTTGGGCTGCTCGGCCCGCCAGACCCGCAGCCACTGCCCGCCCGGCGTCTCACTTACCCCGCCCGGCCGCTGCTGGAGCTCCAGCGCCGCCGCGCCGGCGAAGGCCTGCACGCGCTGCCAGCGCAGCTCGCCCGCGATCTCCGTGCCCGCGAGCAGCTGTGCGGCCGCGTGGTAGTCCTGGGTGCGCTGCACGACGTCGAGGACGTCCAGCAGGTCCTGGTCGGGGCCCGGCATGCGGACGTCCAGGTCCTCCTCGCGCACGAAGCCGTAGTCCGCCGGGTCGGCGGCGTCCGGGTGGCCCGGGTGGACCCGCTCGATCATGCCGCGCCGCCGCCGCAGGACGGGGAGCAGCGCGAAGCTCAGCAGGAGCGCCGCCATCAGGGCCCAGAGAATCGCCATGCGTCAAGCGAACCAGACGGCGCCGACAATTGGCCAACCGGTGCCCTGACCTGTGGACAACCGCTGCCCCGGCCTGTGGACGACGCACGGGGGCCGTCGGAGCACTAGGCTCGTCAACCATGAGCGACAGGCACCACATCAGTCAGCACTTCGAGACGCTCGCCATCCACGCGGGCAACACGGCGGACCCCCTCACCGGTGCGGTCGTACCGCCGATCTACCAGGTCTCGACCTACAAGCAGGACGGCGTCGGCGGCCTGCGCGGCGGCTACGAGTACAGCCGTAGCGCCAACCCCACCAGGACCGCGCTGGAGGAGAACCTCGCCGCCCTGGAAGGCGGCCGGCGCGGCCTCGCGTTCGCGTCCGGGCTGGCGGCCGAGGACGCCCTGCTGCGCACGCTGCTCAGCCCCGGTGACCACGTGGTCATCCCGAACGACGCCTACGGCGGCACGTTCCGGCTGTTCGCGAAGGTCGTCTCCCGGTGGGGCGTGGAGTGGTCCGTCGCCGACACCAGCGACCCGTCCGCCGTGCGTGCCGCGATCACCCCGCAGACCAAGGCGGTCTGGGTGGAGACCCCCTCCAACCCGCTGCTCGGCATCACCGACATCGCCGCCGTCGCCCAGGTCGCCCACGACGCGGGCGCCCGGCTCGTCGTCGACAACACCTTCGCCACGCCCTACCTCCAGCAGCCGCTCTCGCTCGGCGCGGACGTCGTCGTGCACTCGCTGACGAAGTACATGGGCGGTCACTCGGACGTGGTCGGCGGCGCGCTGATCGTGTCGGACCAGACGCTCGGCGAGGAGCTGGCGTACCACCAGAACGCGATGGGCGCGGTCGCCGGGCCGTTCGACTCGTGGCTGGTGCTGCGCGGTACCAAGACGCTCGCGGTGCGCATGGACCGGCACAGCGAGAACGCCACCAGGGTCGCCGACATGCTGAGCCGGCACGCGCGCGTGACGCGGGTCCTGTACCCGGGCCTGCCCGAGCACCCGGGGCACGAGACCGCCGCCAAGCAGATGAAGGCGTTCGGCGGCATGGTGTCCTTCCAGGTCACGGGCGGCGAGGAAGCGGCCGTCGAGGTCTGCAACCGCGCGAAGGTGTTCACCCTCGGCGAGTCCCTGGGCGGCGTCGAGTCCCTGATCGAGCACCCGGGGCGGATGACGCACGCCTCGGCGGCCGGTTCCGCCCTGGAGGTGCCCGCCGACCTGGTGCGCCTGTCCGTGGGCATCGAGAACGTCGACGACCTGCTGGAAGACCTCCAGCAGGCGCTCGGCTGAGCGGTTCACCAGCCGACGATGGGCGGAGTCGTCGTGGACGGCGGCTCCGCCCACGGATGCACCGTCGCCGCCCAGACCGTGAACGCCACCGCCGCCGCGCCGAGCAGCAGCCACAGCAGGCGGCGGGCCCGGCGCCGGCGCCGCAGCATCCGGCCGCCCCGGCGCAGGACCTCGCCGTAGAGGTCGGGCGGTACCGGGGGCGGTGCCTGCTCCATGATCTGCCGGGCCGCGGCCTCGCGTTCGACGCGGTTCACGACGGTGCCACCTTCGCCACCGGCACCGCGGGCGCCGCCTTGCGCGGCGGATGCAGCAGGGTGGCCGTCGCCCGGTCGCAGAGGACGTGCACGCGCTCCGTCGGCAGGCCGAGCAGCGCCGCCGTCTGCTCCTCGGCGACCCCCTCGTACAGCCGCAGCACCAGGACCAGGCGTTCCCGGGGCGTGAGCACGGCGAGGGCGCTGCGGGGGTGCGGACGGGTGCGGCTGAGCGGGCCGCCGTACTGGTGCCACGCGGAGTTCGCGAAGCGCAGGGCGAGGTACTGACGGGCTCGGTCGTACGGATCCTCGCCTCGCAGCCGGTCCCAGCACGCGTACGTGTGCGCGAGCGCGAGGGTCAGCAGACGTCGCGCGCGGGGGTTGGCGTCCGGCGCCTCGGCGGTCAGCAGGGTGGCGGCATGCAGCAGCCGTCCTGCCGCGCCCGCGACGAACGCCTCGAACTCCCGGGCCCGGCGGGCGTCCTGCGACACCTGCCGATCGTGCACCGTGCCTCCCCGACTGCGGGACCCCGGACACGGGTACGACGGGGCCCGGTCTCATATGAGGCCAGGGGCGGGCCCACGGTCAAGAGCCGCGCGCCACGCGCGCGTGGCCGATGCGGACGATCAGGAGGCCTGCGAGGCGTCCGCGCCCGGCGGCACGGCCATCCGCGCGGACAGCGCGCTGTTGAAGCGGGTGAGCAGCGCGCAGAACGTCTCGCGCTCCTCCGGCTCCCAGTCCTGCGTCAACTCCGCCATCAACTGGCGCCGGGACGAACGCACTTCCTCCAGCCGCGACAGCCCGCGCGGGGACAGCTGGAGCACCACGGCCCGGCCGTCCTCGGGGTGCGAGGTGCGCTTGACGAGCCCGGTGTCGACGAGCGGAGCCACCTGCCGGGTGACCGTCGACGAGTCGATCCCCATGCTCGCGGCGAGCGCCTTGACCCCCATGGGGCCTTCCTTGTCGAGGCGGTTGAGCAGCAGATACGCGGCGCGGTCCATGGAGTTGCGCACCTGCCCGACGCCGCCTAGCCGGGTCTGTTCGGCACGGCGGGCGAACACCGCCACCTCGTGCTGCAGCGTGTCGAGAAGACCGCTGTCACCGACGGTCGTCATGTCCATCGACATTTCAGGTGTTGTGGGCATGGCCGGGGGCTCACTTCATGAAAGGAGTGCTGATGTGGGGGACAGAGTACGCGGACGGGGGGCGAGCCGTACCGGCGCTGCGCAAACCGGTCTCGGAGCTTGGTCACACCCGCGCCTTCGGCCTGTGAACTGCGAGACTTGAGTCATGAGCTACAGCACGGCTGACTCCTTGCGCCCCGTCACCCTCGACGACGTACGCGGCGCCCAGAAGATGCTCACGGGCGTGGCGCGGGTGACCGCGATGGAGAGCAGCAGGCATCTGTCCCAGCTGGTCGGCTCGCCGGTGCACCTCAAGTGCGAGAACCTCCAGCGGACCGGTTCCTTCAAGCTGCGCGGCGCCTACGTCCGGATCGCCGGGCTGCTGCCCGAGGAGCGCGCCGCCGGAGTCGTGGCCGCGAGCGCCGGGAACCACGCGCAGGGCGTGGCGCTGGCCTCGTCGCTGCTCGGTGTGCACGCGACGGTGTTCATGCCCAAGGGCGCCCCGCTGCCCAAGATCAGCGCCACCCGGGACTACGGCGCGGAGGTGCGGCTGCACGGTCAGGTGGTCGACGAGACCCTGGCCGCCGCCCAGGAGTACGCGGCCGAGACGGGTGCGGTGTTCATCCACCCCTTCGACCACCCGGACATCATCGCCGGTCAGGGCACGGTCGGGCTGGAGATCCTGGACCAGTGCCCCGAGGTCGGCACGATCGTCGTCGGTATCGGCGGCGGTGGTCTCGCGGCGGGGATCGCGGTCGCCGTGAAGGCGGTCAGGCCGGACGTGCGGATCGTCGGTGTCCAGGCGGAGGGCGCGGCCGCGTATCCGCCCTCGCTGGCGGCCGGGCGCCCGGTCCCGGTGGCGAACCCGGTGACGATGGCCGACGGCATCAAGGTCGGACGGCCGGGTGACGTGCCGTTCGCGATCGTCGAGGAACTGGTCGACGAGGTCCGCACGGTCAGCGAGGACCAGCTGTCCGCCGCACTGCTGCTGTGCCTGGAGCGGGCCAAGATGGTCGTGGAACCGGCCGGGGCCAGCCCGGTCGCGGCGCTGCTGGGCGAGCCCGGTGCCTTCCCCGGACCCGTCGTCGCCGTGCTGTCCGGCGGCAACGTCGACCCGGTGCTGCTGCAGCGGGTGCTGCGGCACGGCATGGCCGCGCAGGGCCGCTACCTGGCCGTACGGCTGCGGCTGACCGACCGCCCCGGCGCTCTCGCCACGCTCCTCGGGGTGCTGTCGGTGGCGGACGCCAACGTCCTCGACGTGGGCCACGTCAGGACCGACCCCCGGCTCGGGCTCACCGAGGCGGAGGTGGAGCTGCTCCTGGAGACCAAGGGCCCGGAGCACTGCGTCGAGGTCCAGCAGGCTCTGCGCGAGGCCGGTTACACGGTCATCGACTGAGGGGCGGCAGCGGCGGTCGTACCGCCGGCGGTGCCACCGGCTTCCGCTCGCGGCGGTGAACGTACAGGTCAGCCGCCATTCATTCACTCGTTCGGGAAAACCTGTGAAAACCTGTCGACGGACGCGATACATCGCGTTATGGTGTGTCGCGTGGTCACGGCTGCCCGCCCCCGCCCGCCGTCGCGCCGGCGGAAAACCATAGGCGGGCCGAGGGCCGCATATCTACCCTTCTTCGCAGAATCCCCGACGACGTGGAGACCCATATGCCAGGCGCCATCTATGCCGAAGGCCTGGTCAAGACCTTCGGTGACGTAAGGGCTTTGGACGGCGTCGACCTCGACGTCCCCGAAGGCACGGTCCTCGGACTGCTCGGGCCGAACGGCGCGGGCAAGACGACGGCCGTCCGCTGCCTGACGACCCTGCTCCGCCCCGACAGCGGCAGGGCCGTCGTCGCGGGCATAGACGTGCTCAAGCAACCGGACGCCGTACGCCGCTCCATCGGCCTGTCCGGACAGTTCGCGGCGGTCGACGAGTACCTCACCGGCCGCGAGAACCTGCAGATGGTCGGCCAGCTCTACCAGATGCGGGCCAAGCAGGCGAAGGCCCGCGCGGTCGAACTGCTGGAGCAGTTCAACCTCACCGACGCCGCCGACCGCACCACCAAGACCTACTCCGGCGGCATGCGCCGCCGCCTCGACCTCGCCGCCGCGCTCGTCGTCTCCCCGCCGGTCATGTTCATGGACGAGCCGACCACCGGCCTCGACCCCCGCAACCGCCAGCAGCTGTGGGAGGTCATCCAGCGACTGGTCTCCGGCGGCACGACCCTGCTGCTCACCACCCAGTACCTGGAGGAAGCGGACCACCTCGCCCACGACATAGCGGTCGTCGACCACGGCAAGGTCATCGCCCGGGGCACCTCCGACGAGCTCAAGGCCCGCACCGGCGGCGAGCGCGTCGAGGTCGTGGTGCACGAGCGCGAGCACATCCGGACCGCCGCCGAGGTGCTGGGCGGCTTCGGCAAGGGCGACACCACCGTCGAGGAGCACACCCGCAGGCTCACCGTGCCCGTCACCGGCGGCGCCAAGCTGCTCGCCGAGGTCATCCGCGAGCTGGACTCCCGGGGCATCGAGATCGACGACATCGCCCTGCGCCGCCCCACCCTCGACGACGTCTTCCTTTCCCTGACCGGACACGTGGCCGAGGAGAAACCCGAGGGCAATGGCGAGCAGGGACACAAGAAGAACACCCGCAAGGAGGCCGTGAAGTGAGTGCCGTCAGCGACACCGCGCGGGTCCCGGCCCCCGCCAACGCCGTGACCCAGTCGTTCCGCGACTCGATGGTGGTCGCGAAACGCAACCTGATCCGGATGTCCCGGATCCCCGAGATGATCATCTACGGGCTGATCCAGCCGATCATGTTCGTGGTGCTGTTCACCTACGTCTTCGGCGGTTCCATGCAGATCGGCGGCAGCACCAGCGCCACCGACTACAAGAACTTCCTGATGGCCGGCATCTTCGCGCAGACCGTCACCTTCGCGACGGCCAGCTCCGGAGCCGGCATCGCCGACGACATGCACAAGGGCCTCATCGACCGCTTCCGCTCCCTGCCCATGGCGCGCGGTGCGGTGCTGACCGGGCGTACGCTCGCCGACCTGGTGCAGACGGCACTGACCCTGGTGGTCCTCGCCGTGGTCGCCCTGATCGTCGGCTGGCGCGTCGGAACCGACGGCGACACCAACGCCGGCAAGGTCCTCGCCGCCTTCGCCCTGCTGCTCCTGCTCGGCTACGCGTTCACCTGGATCGGCGCCCTGATCGGCATGTCCGTCCGCACCCCCGAGGCGGCCACCTCCAGCGGACTGATCTGGCTGTTCCCGGTCACCTTCATCTCGAACGCGTTCGTGGACACCAGCCACATGACCCCGTGGCTGCGGCACATAGCCGAGTGGAACCCGTTCAGCGCCACCGTGCAGGCCGCCCGGGTGCTCTTCGGCAACCCCGGCCAGTCCCTGTCGGGCGCCTGGCCGATGCAGCACCCGGTGTGGGCGTCGCTGATCTACTCGGTCCTGATCATCGCGATATTCCGGACGCTGGCGGTCCGCAAGTACCGCTCCGCCACCGCCTGACGCACGGCACGGCAAAGCCCCCGGCGTCCCGCGGACGCCGGGGGCAGGTGTCTGCTCGCGTCAGCCCGAGTAGGGCTCGGCCTTGAGGATCTTCACCGAGGCCTTCTTGCCGTTCGGCAGCTCGTACTCCGCGTTCTCGCCCACCTTGTGGCCGATCACCCCGGTGCCCAGGGGCGACTGCGGGGAGTAGGTCTCGATGTCGGCGCTGGCGTACTCGCGGGAGGCGAGGAGGAAGGTCATGGTGTCGTCCTCGTCACCGTCGAAGGCGATGGTCACCACCATGCCGGGCGCGACGGCGCCGTCCGCGGACGCCGGGGCCTCGCCGACCTTGGCGGTCTCCAGAAGCTGGGTCAGCTGGCGCACACGAAGCTCCTGCTTGCCCTGCTCCTCCTTGGCCGCGTGGTACCCGCCGTTCTCGCGCAGGTCGCCCTCCTCGCGCGCGGCCGCGATCTTGGCGACGACCTCAGCGCGCGCGGGACCAGACAGGTACTCCAGCTCGGCCTTGAGCTGGTTGTACGCCTCCTGGGTCAGCCAGGTGACGTTCTCGCTGGTCTGGGTCACAGGTGCTCCTCGTCGGTACTGGGAATACAAAGCATCGCCCTACCCAGAAGCATGTTCCTTCATGGAAGGGCGAAACCACGAGCCTAACAATTCAACGGCGGAAGGGGGAGGACATAAGCCATCAGAATTACGTCAACGCAGGTCAGCGCCTACGTATTGTGGCTGACGTCAGTCGGCGTGGCAGCCGAGCAGCTCCGCCGTGGTGCCCCGCGCCGTCGTACGGAGCGTGACCACCCTGTCGATCTCGGTCGCGGAACCGGTGAAGTGGAAGTCCGCCCGGCCCACCTCGGAGCCGTCCGCCGCCTGGGAGCGCAGCGTGCAGTAGCCGGAGGCGCCGGAGTCCTTGTGGACCTCCAGATGCACCTCGACCGCGCTGGCCGAGGCGTCGAAGGTGACGACCTGGGCGCTGATCTTGTTCTGTACGACGTAGTGGTAGGCCCAGTAGCCGACCAGCACGAGCAGCAGCGCGCCGAGGACCGCACCGGCGATCTTGAGTTTGCGGTCGGCGCGCTCGTCCGAGGAGCTGCCGTAACGGCCCTCGGGCAGGCGCGTGCTCGCGGTACTCATGATCGTCCTCCGGCCCCCGGAATTATTCGCCCCCCGATTCGGTCACTATAGAAGCCGCCGATCGCCCCCGAGCTACCGGGGCGCCGACTTACCAAGGATTGAGTCTTGACTGACCAGCTGCGACTGATGGCCGTCCACGCCCACCCCGACGACGAGTCGAGCAAGGGCGCGGCCACCATGGCGAAGTACGTGTCCGAGGGGGTGGACGTGCTGGTCGTGACCTGCACGGGCGGGGAGCGCGGCTCCATCCTCAATCCCAAGCTGCAGGGCGACAAGTACATCGAGGAGCACATCCACGAGGTACGCAAGAAGGAGATGGACGAGGCCCGCGAGATCCTCGGCGTCAAGCAGGAGTGGCTCGGCTTCGTCGACTCCGGCCTGCCCGAGGGCGACCCGCTGCCGCCGCTGCCCGAGGGCTGCTTCGCCCTGGAGGACGTCGACAAGGCGGCCGGCGAGCTGGTGCGCAAGATCCGCGCGTTCCGCCCGCAGGTGATCACCACCTACGACGAGAACGGCGGCTACCCGCACCCCGACCACATCATGACCCACAAGATCTCGATGGTGGCCTTCGAGGGCGCGGCGGACGCCGAGAAGTACCCCGAGGCCGAGTTCGGGCCGGTCTTCCAGCCGCAGAAGCTCTACTACAACCAGGGCTTCAACCGCCCGCGCACCGAGGCGCTGCACAACGCCATGCTGGACCGCGGCCTGGAGTCGCCGTACGGGGACTGGCTGAAGCGGTGGAGCGAGTTCGAGCGCACCGAGCGCACCCTGACCACGCACATCCCGTGCGCGGACTTCTTCGAGATCCGTGACAAGGCGCTGATCGCGCACGCCACGCAGATCGACCCGGACGGCGGCTGGTTCAAGGTGCCCATGGACCTCCAGAAGGAGGTCTGGCCGACCGAGGAGTACGAGCTCGCGAAGTCCCTCGTCGATACCTCCCTCCCCGAGGACGATCTCTTTGCGGGCATCCGCGACAATGCCTGACATGAGCGCAAGCCTGGCACTGACGCACCTCGTCCCCCTCGCCAAGGAGGTCGACGAGAACAAGGTCACCCCCGGAGTCCTCGGCTTCATCGTCTTCGCGGTGATGGCCGTGGCGGTCTGGGGCCTGATGAAGTCCATGAACAAGCACATGCAGAAGGTCGACTTCAAGGAGCCCGCCCAGACCGGGGCGGACTCCAAGGCGCCGGCGGCCGAACCCAAGAGCTGACCGGCGTCACGCCCCGGCCGGTACCGGCACGCCCATCACCTCGCGGGCGTGGCGGCTGGGCACCATGCCCAGCCGCCAGGCCTGCCAGCCCGACTCCAGGTGCACCCCGCGCTCCAGAAGCACGCCGTACGCCGTGACGTACTCGGTCAGCTTCTCGTCGCGCAGCGGATGGGCGGTGCGGGCCAGCTGGGCCAGGTCCTCCTGGGCGACGGCGGTGCCCACCTCCACGCCGCCGGGCGCGGCGTAGGGGAGCAGGGTGCAGCGCAGGAAGCGGGCCCAGTCCTCGCCTCGCCGGTCGCCGTACGACGTGAACAGGGCGACCGCCTCGTCGCACAGGGCGAGGGCCTGCTGGGTGCGGGTGTTGCCGGCGTCGACGACGGCCAGCTCCAGGCAGGTCCAGGCCTCGCCGTGGACCACGCCGATGCGCTGGAAGTCGGCGCGGGCGTCGACGAGGAGCTGGCGGGCGAAGCCCGAGTTGCGCAACGAGCCGGTCTGGGCCGCCCGCTGGTCGCGGGTGACACGGGCCGAGTGGTGGCGGGCGCAGGCCAGGCCGTAGACGTCCCGCATCCGGGAGAACATCGTGCGCGAGCGCTCCAGCTCACGGACCGCCTGGTCCAGGGTGCCGGTCTCCTCCAGGGCCTGGCCCAGGTAGTACACCGTCCACGCCTCGCCGCGCGCGTCCTCGTTCTCCCGGTGGCGGGCCGCCGCCCGGCGCAGTCCGTCGACGGCCGGGGAAGCATCGCCGTCCACCAGCCGGGCCCGGGCCAGCTGGGTCAGCGCCCAGGCCTCGCCACGGGCGTCGCGAGTACGGCCGTAGCGGTCCAGCGCCGCCCGCAGCTCCCGCTCCGCCCGCGGTACGTCGCCCATGCGCAGCGCCAGCTGGCCCAGCTGGAAGTGCGCCCAGGCCTCGCCGTGCACCGAACCGCCCTCCCGGTGCAGTACGAGCGAGCGGGTGAGCAGGTCGAGGGCCTCCGACAGCCGTGCGCGGTCGCGCTGCACCGCGGCCAGGGCGTGCATCGTCCACGCCCGGTCGGTGGCCAGCTCGGGGGGAGCCTGGAGATCCAGAGCCTCCTGCAGCTTGGCCGCCGCCTCGGTGAGGTTGCCCTGGTGGTGCAGGGTGATCCCGAGCGAACACAGCGCGCGGGCCGCACCGGCGTCGTGATGCGCCTCCAGGTAGAGGTCGACGACGGAGGTGAGGGTGGTGCGGGCCTTGTCCAGCTCGCCCAGCTGACGGGCCGCGATACCGGTACGCCACTGCACCGAGCGCACCAGCAGGCCCTGGTCCACCGCCTGGGCCAGCTCGCTGATCTCACCGAGCCGGTAGAGGTCGCCGCGCAGCAGGCAGTAGTCGCACAGCGCGCCCAGCAGGTTCTGCACGGCCGCCTGGTCGACGCCCTCCGCGTGCCGCAGGGCCGCCGTGATGAAGCTCGACTCGTCGTCCAGCCAGCGCAGTGCCTCGTCGAGCGAGGTGAAACCGTGCGGGCTGAACCGGTCCGAGCGGGTCGACATGTTCCCGTCGACCAGGCGCAGCACCGAGTCGGCGAGCTCCGCGTAGTTCACGATCAGCCGCTCCTGTGCCGCCGTGCGGTCGGCCGGGGTCTCCTCGTCCAGGAGACGGGACTGGGCGAAGGAGCGGACCAGGTCGTGCAGGCGGTAGCGGCTGCCGCGGACATGGTCGATCAGACCGGCCTGGGCGAGCGTGACCAGATGACGGGTCGCCTCGACCTCGTCGGCGCCCAGCAGGGCGGCCGCGGCCGCCGCGCCCATCGAGGCCCGGCCCGCCAGCGCCAGCCTTCTCAGCAGCCGGCGACCGGGCTCCGACTGGTCGGTGTACCGCAGCCACAGCACCCGCTCCACCGGCCCGACCGGACCGTACGCGCCCAGGTCCGTGGCGAGTTGGAGCGGCGAACGCGGACCCAGCGACGAACCCGCCACCCGCAGCGCCAGCGGCAGCCCGCCGCACAACTCCCGGATCCGGTCCGCGGACTGCGCGTCGTACGGCCCCGACGCCTCCTGGGCCGCCGCGTCCAGCAGCTCCTCCGCGCCGGCCGCGTCCAGCGCCGTGACCGGCAGCCGGTGCACCCAGGCCGGCAGGTCGGCGGGCAGGTCGAGCTGGTTCCGGGCGGTGACCAGGACCAGGCTGTCGGAACGCTCCGGCACCAGGGTGCGCACCTGCTCGGGGTCCGAGGCGTCGTCCAGCACGATCGTCACCGCAAGACCCGTCAGGTGCTGGTGGTACAGCTCGCTCAGCCGCTTGACCTGCTGGTCGGCGGAGGAACGCTCACGGAACAGCAACTGCTCACGCGGGGCGCCCAGCCGGTTGAGCAGATGCAGCAGGGCGTCCCGGGTGGGCAGCGGCGGCTCCTCCTGGCTGTCGCCGCGCAGATCCACGACGACCGCACCCCGGAAGAGGTCCCGCAGCTCGTGGGTGGCCCGGACCGCGAGCGCGGTACGGCCGGACCCGGGCTCCCCGTGCAGGACCACGACCGTCGGACGGGTCTCGGTGGCCGCCCGGGCCGCCTGCGCCCACTGCCGGATCCGCGCCAGCTCCTGCTGCCGGCCGGCGAACGGGCCGTCCGGAGTGGGCAGTTGACCGAACGACTGCTGCAGCACCGTACGCCTGCGGGCCGCCGCGCTCTTGTCCGCGCCGCGCAGCCCGGGACCCTGCTTCTTCGGCCCGGTGGAGGCGCTGAGCACCCGCTGCTGATCGAGGAACGGCCGGATGCCCCGCACCTCCAGCGCGGTCAGCCACTGCAGCCGCAGCTGCTCGGGACCGCCGGGCTGACCGGCCGCGCCGGCGTGGTGATGCGCGGCGGGCAGATGGGAACCGGCGACCTTGACGACCGTGGCGGCCGCGCCGATCACCCCCGCGGCCACGCCCGCGCCGAGGGCCGTGGCCGCCCCGGTGCCCAGGGAGAGGTCGGCGACGGTGGCGGCGACCGCCGCGACGGCCGCGACCAGCAGGGGAGTTCCGGAGCCCTCCTTGGCGTAGCGCCGGCCGAAGCTCGGCCGGCCCGCCTCCGTCTCGTCGAGGGCGAGGGTGTACGCCGCGTACTCCTCGGCGGCCGTCCGCTCCATCTCCTCCAGCCCGCCGCGCGCACGGGACAGCAGCACCTGTCCGTCGACACGGCCGCCCGAACGGCGGACCTCCTCCTCGACGGCCCGCACCAGCAGCCGATCGGCTTCCGCCTGATGGGCGTCCCGCATGTCCCGTCCCCCTCCAGCGGCAACTCCTTTGTCTACAAGTGTCCTTGCGAAGGGTCGCGATGGCGAGGGGGCGACGATCAGGCGATCGGTGAGGGTTCGGTGGTGGTCCCGGCTACCGGGCGGCCCGGCCGGGCTGGGGAACCATCCGGCCCCACCCCTTCGACAGGGCCAGGTACACGCAGGCCGCCGCCAGCCCCGCCTCCGCCACGGCGCTCGCCAGCGCCTCCAGCAGCGCCGTGCCCATGGGCGACGTCGTTATGTCGAACCACGCGTCCAGGACCGCGACCGATGCCGTCGCCGACGCGGTGAGGCGGGCCCGGGCATCGCCGCGCAGGCCCAGCACCGCCGTGGCCGCGCAGCCCGCCGCCATCAGGACGTCCAGCCCGATCCAGGCCAGCGACCAGTTGTGCACCTCGGTCCTGGTGGGCAGCGTCTGCGCCAGCACCACCATCCACGGGACGAGCAGCACAGCGGACGATCCGAGAAGGATCAGTGCCCACCGCTTCAGCCGCCTCATCCGCTTCGTCCTTCGGGTCCGCATCGCCGTCAACCCGTCCAACACCTGATCCCCCTCGTCTTGTTCCGGATCCGTGGCTGTGGAACCTGTGAATCGCCCGGCACCTCCGCCATGCCCCCACGCTAGACCGCAGAGAAAATTCTGCAAAGAAAACTCGGCAGACATCGGGGAGGGATCCGGGGAAGGGTCAGGGATGTCTCAGGGTTCGCGGGGCCGGGGTTACCGTGGCCGCATGACCGACGGCACGCCCCGGACGGCCGGAGTACCCGAGCCCGCCGCACACGCCGAGATGCCCGCCGCAGACACCGAGATGACCAGCCTGGAGCGCACCGCCCTCTACAAGTCGCTCGGCAACCCCCTGCGCCGCCGGATCCTCGACTACCTCGGCCGGCACGGCGAGGCGAACTCCACCGTGCTCGCCAGGGAGCTGGGGGAGAGCTCCGGCACCACCAGCTACCACCTGCGCAAACTCGCCGAGCAGAAGCTCATCGAGGAGATCCCGGAGAAGTCGGGCGGCCGGGAGCGCTGGTGGCGGAACCTGCCCTTCAGCCACACCACACCCGACCCGGCCACGATGACGACCGAGGAGTACGCGGCGGCCGAGCACCTCGCCCTCCTCAAGATCGAGGTCGACACCAGGCTCTTCCGCCGCGCCCACGAGGAGTACCGCGGCCCGCAGGGCTGGGCCCAGGTCCAGCGCACCGGCACCTGGATGACGAAGGCCGACCTCCACGACTTCGTACGCGCCTACAAGGAACTGCTCGACCGCTACAGCCACCCCGACGACGCCGTCCCCGAGGGGGCACGCCGGGTGAATCTGCGCTTCTATGCGGCGCCGGACACGGGGGACGAGGGGAACGGTGACGTGTCGCGTTCACGGTGACCTGCAGACTGCTCGATCGTTTTTGTGAATGTCGAGCTGGATGTCGAATGGGGGGCCAGTGAGCGACCTTGTCGCGTTTCAACAGACCGGGCTTGTTCCGGTGGCGTCGTACGCCCGTACGTCCGAGGACTTCCGCCAGCGGGACGGGCATGGAGTACGCCACCAGTTGCGGATCAACGAGCGGACCGCACAGCAGCGGGGATGCCGAGTCGTCGCCACATATACCGACAACGGTCGCAGTGCCACCCGGCCGGGAGTGACGAGACCCGGATTCGACCGCCTGATCGCAGACCTGGCGCGTGGGTGCACAGCCGTCGGCCAGGAGATCCGCGGGGTGGTCTGTGTCGCGGACGACCGTTTGTACCGCCGTCCGGAGGACCTCGCCCGGTTCTACGCTGCGCTTACCGCACAAGAGGGACGCGTCTATCTTGACCCGCGAGGCGCTCGCGACCCCTATTCGAAGGACGGGCTTCTGCAGGCCGTGCGGGCACTGGAAGCTGCTGTCACGGAAACACAGGTCCGGAGCCAGAGGATTGTGAACTGGCACTGGGCCCGAGCAGTGGAAGGTGTGCCCCACAGCGGACCGCGGCCATTCGGGTGGCAGGAAGACAGGATCACGCTGCACCCCTACGAGGCGGCGCTTGTCCAACAGGCGATCAGTGACCGCATCGGCGGCAAGGCGGCCCGGGCCATCGCCCGGGACTGGTGTGACCTCGGTGTCACCGGGACCCGAGGGGGCAGGCCCAATGCGCAGACCGTCACACAGATCATGACGGCACCGAGGGTGTGTGGCTACAGAGCAAACAGAGGCCTGCTGCTGTTGGTTCCTGAGACGAGGGAGCCGGTATCGGGGCAGTGGAAGCCGATCGTGACGCCCGAGCAGTGGCGGGCCGTGTGCGCGACGTTCTCCCCGGGCAGCCTGTATCTGCACAGGGGAAGTGGGACTCCGAGGCTCACCGAGGGGAAGCCGAAGCCGCGCAGTCTCGGTTCTGGCCTTCTGCGGTGCGGGACGGAGCGGCCCGATGGTACGGAGTGTCGCGGTGCCATGTGTACGCAGAAGGGACGGAGCAAGCGGAGTCCCTACGTCTACACGTGCCGTGCGTGCGGGAGATGCAGTATCAGCGGGCCGCTGGCGGACGAAGCCCTGGAGCGGCTCCTGCTTTCCGATGCGCCGGTGCACGCGTCGCCGTCGAACTCTGTGCGTCGACGCTGGACGGCCGGCGAAATGGGTCTGGATGAGAAGCGTGGCATCATCCGGTCTGTTCTGGACTGCTGCGTCGTCCGTCCGGGGGTGAAGGGGGATCCCTCCTGGGATCACACCCGAGTGCAGCCTGTATGGCGTTGCGCGGCTCAAGCGGAGGCGGCGGCCGGTTGAGAGACGGTCCGGCGCGGGGCGAGCGGAAGTCCGTGGGGGGAGCCCGTGGGGGAGGATGGGGGTATGCCGAACCGACTGGCTCACGAGACGTCCCCCTATCTCCTTCAGCATGCCGACAACCCCGTCGACTGGTGGCCCTGGTCGGGGGAGGCGTTCCAGGAGGCGCGACGGCGAGGGGTTCCGGTGCTGCTCAGCGTCGGCTATTCGAGTTGCCACTGGTGTCACGTTCTCGCACATGAGAGCTTCGAGGACGAGGCGACGGCAGCCTTTATGAACGAGCACTTCGTCAGCGTCAAGGTCGACCGTGAGGAGCGGCCGGACGTCGACGCCGTCTACATGGAGGCCGTGCAGGCCGCCACGGGGCAGGGCGGCTGGCCCATGACCGTGTTTCTCACTCCGGACGCCGAACCCTTCTACTTCGGCACGTACTTCCCGCCCGCCCCACGCCACGGCATGCCCTCCTTCCGGCAGGTGCTGGAGGGGGTCCGGGGTGCCTGGGCCGACCGGCGGGACGAGGTCGCCGAGGTCGCCGGGAAGATCGTCCGTGACCTCGCCCAGCGGGAGCTGGCCCACCAGGGCGGCCGCCCGCCCGGTGAGCAGGAGCTCTCCCAGGCGCTGCTCGGGCTCACCCGCGAGTACGACCCGCAGCGCGGCGGGTTCGGCGGTGCCCCCAAGTTCCCGCCGTCCATGGTGATCGAGTTCCTGCTTCGGCACCACGCCCGGACCGGTTCCGAGGGCGCGCTGCAGATGGCCGCGGACACCTGTGAGCGGATGGCCCGCGGCGGCCTCTACGACCAGCTCGGCGGCGGCTTCGCCCGTTACTCCGTCGACCGCGACTGGGTCGTGCCGCACTTCGAGAAGATGCTGTACGACAACGCCCTGCTGTGCCGGGTGTACGCCCACCTGTGGCGGGCCACCGGGTCCGAGCTGGCCCGCCGGGTCGCCCTGGAGACCGCCGACTTCATGGTCCGCGAACTGCGCACCGCCGAGGGCGGGTTCGCCTCGGCGCTGGACGCCGACAGTGACGACGGGAGCGGACGGCACGTCGAGGGCGCGTACTACGCGTGGACGCCCGCCCAGCTCCGCGAGGTCCTCGGCGACGACGCCGACCTCGCCGCCCAGTACTTCGGCGTCACCGAGGAGGGCACCTTCGAGCACGGGCAGTCGGTCCTGCAACTCCCGCAGCAGGAGGGCGTGTTCGATGCCGCGCGGATCGAGTCCGTCAAGCGGCGGCTGCTGGCCGCCCGCGCGGAGCGCCCCGCCCCGGGCCGTGACGACAAGGTCGTCGCCGCCTGGAACGGCCTCGCCGTCGCCGCTCTCGCCGAGACCGGCGCCTACTTCGACCGCCCCGACCTGGTCGAGGCCGCCGTCGGCGCAGCGGATCTCCTCGTCCGGCTCCATCTCGACGACCACGCGCGGCTCGCCCGCACCAGTCGGGACGGCAGGGTCGGCGCCAACGCGGGCGTGCTGGAGGACTACGGCGATGTCGCCGAGGGCTTCCTCGCGCTCGCGTCTGTGACCGGCGAGGGCGTCTGGCTGGAGTTCGCCGGGCTCCTCCTCGACCATGTCCTGGTCCGCTTCACCGACCAGGAGAACCCGGAGACCGGCGCCCTCTACGACACGGCCGCCGACGCCGAGCAGCTGATCCGGCGCCCGCAGGACCCGACCGACAACGCCACGCCCTCCGGGTGGACCGCCGCCGCCGGCGCCCTGCTCGGCTATGCGGCCCACACCGGTGCCGAACCTCATCGCACCGCCGCGGAAAGGGCGTTGGGGATCGTGGGCACGCTCGGACCGCGTGTGCCGCGCTTCATCGGGTGGGGGCTCGCCGTCGCCGAGGCGCTGCTGGACGGTCCGCGCGAGGTGGCGATCGTGGGGCCGGACGCGGCGGATCCCCGCACGGCCGACCTGCACCGCACGGCACTTCTGGGCACCGCGCCCGGCGCGGTCGTGGCCGTGGGGACTCCGGAGAGCGATGAGTTCCCGTTGCTCGCGGGGCGGCCGCTCGTCGGCGGGGAGGCGGCCGCGTACGTGTGCCGCAACTTCACGTGTGACGCGCCGACCGTCGACCCGGAGCGGCTGAGGGCGGCACTCGGGCGCTGAGGTCCGCCGAAGTCTGTGGGTGCATCGTCGGCTGCCGGTGAGTGGGAGCTGGTCGCGCAGTTCCTCCCCCAGCCTTCGGCCGGGGGTACCCCCAGCACCCCTTACGGGGCACCAGAGCGCGCTTTCCGGTCGTTGGGCCGAAACATGCCATTTATCAGCCGAGTTCACGCTCTTCACATCACCCTCATAGGATCCCCCCATCGCCGTGACGGGTGTGACCCGCCGTCACGGTTGGGGTGGGATGGGTGTGAAGACTCTGTAAGTGAAGTTCGAGCTTTGTGTGATCGCTGTTCACCCATGAGCCCCTAGCATCGCTGGAGCAGTGCCCGGTTCTGTCTTATTTCGGGCCGTGGCAGTCGTGTTATGTGGGGGGAGAGCGCAACTTTGTCCGAGTTCTTCGACCAGGTCTGGTCGTGGATCGTCGAGGCTGTGGGGGAAACTTCGTGGCGAGAGCTGATGCCGCTGGGGCTTGCCGGACTGTTCGTCTGGGCGCTCTGGCTGTACCGAGCGGTGCTCTCCCGGTTCGCCAAGCCAGTCGTCAACAACTTCCGTACCAGCGTGTCCGTGGTGGTCCCGGCCTATAGGGAAGACCCGGAGATCCTGCTGGAGTGCCTGGAGACCTGGCTCGCCCAGGATCCCGCCGAGATCATCATCGTCCCCGACGTCGAGGACCACGAGGTACTGCACCGGCTGTCGCTGGTGGAGGACCCCCGGGTCCGGGTGCTCGCCTTCGAACACAGGGGGAAACGTTCCGCCCTGGGGGTCGGCATACGGGCCGCCACGAGCGAGCTCCTCGTCCTGGTGGACTCCGACACCCGCTGGGAGCCGGGGCTGCTGGACGCCGTGCAGATGCCGTTCGCCGACCCCACGGTCGGCGGGGTGGGCACCCAGCAGAACGTCTACCAACGCACCACCAGCGTCTGGCGCCGTATCGCCGACTGGCTGGTCAACCTCCGTTACTACGACTACGTTCCGGCCATGGGCCGGGCCGGAGCCGTGGCCTGTCTGTCCGGCCGTACCGCGGCCTACCGCCGCGCGGCCGTCCTGCCCGTGCTGGAGAACCTGGAGAACGAGTTCTTCCTCGGCCGCCGTTGTGTGGCGGGCGACGACGGCAGGCTGACCTGGCTGGTCCTCGCCTCGGGCTACAAGACCGTGCACCAGTCCTCCGCGCGGGCGGTCTCCATGTTCCCGTCGTCCTTCCGGGCCTTCGTGAAGCAGCGCGTCCGGTGGAGCCGCAACTCCTACCGGTGCTACCTGACCGCGCTGTACAAGGGCTGGCTGTGGCGGGTCCCGCTGGTCACCAAGATCACCGTGCTGCAGATCCTGCTGACCCCGGTGACCATGGGCATGGCCCTCGGCTATCTGCTGCTGAGCCGGCTGGACTTCAGCGGCCGCGGCATCGTCCTGACCCTGATCTGGCTGCTGCTGGGCCGTGCCGTCCGCGGCTACTCGCACCTGCGCAGGCACCCGCAGGAGATCTTCCTGCTGCCGCTGACCGCCCTCGTGGTCATCATGATCTCGCTGCCGATCAAGCTGTACGCCTTCGTCACCATGAACAAGCAGGGCTGGCTCACCCGCAGCAGCACCAGCATCGGGGGCGAGGGCCAGAGCGCGGCCACGCTCACCGGATCCGCCGGCGGCGGCCAGAGCCACTCCGCCCTCCAGCCCGAGGTGATCTGACGCCATGGCGACCCCTCTCATGACGAATCTCCTGACGAAGAGAAGACCCGGCCCCGGCACCCGGCTGCGCCGGGCCGGTGCCAGAACGGCGGCCGCGCTGGGCGCCTTCGCGGTGGCGGCGACGCTGCTGCTGGGCACCTCGGCCACGGCCCACGCCGACGGGGACGGCGACAAGAAGCAGAAACTGGCCGCCGAGGACGCGGAGACCCAGGCCGCGCTGGTCGCCGACGAGGACCACCGGCTCAACCAGGTACGGGCGTTCACCTCGGTGGCGCCCCTGCAGAGCACCAAGTGGACCGTGCCGTACCGGCTGGACACCGACAACGGGTACACCCTGGTACTCACCCAGCGCAGCAACGCCTACACCATCGCCGACCTGCTGAAACTCGCCCCGCAGACCTTCGTGCGGCGCAAGGACGGCTCGTATCTGCTGACCGAGAACATCTACCTCAACGTCGGCGCCAAGCTGAAGCTGTCCAACCCGGGTGGCCTCACCCTGCGGATGGCCAGCAACCGCACCGGCTTCGTCTCCATCGTCTCCTTCGGCGGCGAACTGACCCTCCAGGGCACCTCCCAGGCGCCGCTGACCATCACCAGCTGGGACCCGCAGGCCAACAAGGCCGACAGCGACGTCCGGGACGGCCGCGCCTACATCCGCACCATCGGCGGCCAGTTCGAGATGACGCACGCCAAACTCGCGAACCTGGGGTTCTGGAGCGGCCGCACCGGCGGGCTCAGCCTCACCGGCACCGACCGGCCGAACACCGGCTCGCTTGAGGACATGGGCCAGGTGCACGGCAAGACCGCGCGTGAGCGGGCCGACCAGCAGGGCAACCAGGACGACCAGAACACCAGCAGCGGTGACGTCACGGCCATGCCCTCGGGTGCACTGACCACTCCCGACGCCCGCTTCTCGACCGGCGGTCTCTCCTACGTCTCCGGGTCGATCACGCACTCGACCATCACCGGCAACGCCTTCGGGATCTTCATCTCCAGCGCGACGGGGATCGAGATCAGCGACACGACCGTGGCGGACAGTCTGGAGGACGGGGTGGTGCTGCACCGGTTCGTCTCCAGCTCGCTCGTGCAGCGCACGGTCGCGAAGGACAACGGCGGCGACGGCTTCATCCTCTCCCGGGCCACCCAGCAGGTGCGGATCAGCGGCTCCACCGCCGAGGGCAACGGCGGCAACGGCTACACGCTCAGCGGCAAGCCCCTCGCGGACGGCCCCTCCGCCTCCGGGCAGGCCGTCGACAGCTACGGCTCCAACTCGGTCGCCAACAGCGTGGCCAAGGACAACGGCCGGTACGGCGTCGAGGTGCTGGGCGGTTTCGACGTCGGGGTGCAGAACAACCGCATCGAGGGCGGTGACATGGGCATCGTGGCCCGCCTGGCCGCGGACAAGGTGTCCATCACCGGCAACCGCCTGACCGGCCAGAACCGGCAGGGCATCTCGGTACGCGACGGGGTCACCGACGCCACCGTCACCGGCAACATCATCGACGGGCCGGAGACCGGGGTGTACGTGCGCGACTCGGCCGCCGAGATACGCGGCAACACCGTCCAGGACGCCACCAACCACGGGGTCAGCCTGGTCGGCGGCGTGGACGGCACGACGGTCTCGTTCAACGTGATCGGCGGGGTCGGCCCCAGCGCGCTGGACTCCAGCCGCTCCCACGGCGGTGCCTCCATCAAGGAGAACCAGACCTTCGCCTGGTACGACACCAGCTCCTTCTGGGTCAAGGTCAAGCACTACGCGAGCCCGATGACCCTGCTGTGGACGGGCATCCTGCTTCTCATCCTGTTCTCGGCCGCCATGGGCCGGCGCAGGCGTCGGGCGAGCGGGCGGGGCGCCGGCATCGTCCACCCGTACTCCGACAAGGCGCCGCTGCCGGCCCCGCCGCCGGACGAGATCGCCGTGGCGGGCCGCCGACGGGAGCCGGTGATGAGCGAATGAGCGACGGCATCCCGGCGGCGCCCGGTGGTGACGGCGTACCCGGTGACGGCGCACCCGGTGTCGGCGCACCCGGTGCCGGCGGGCCGGGCGACGGCGGTGGTGGTCCGGCGGGCGAGCCCGTCGCGGAGCGGCTGCGCCGGATCTGGCTCTCCGGCGGACCGCCGCTGTGGGTGGCCTCGGCCGCCCTGGTGATCTCGGTGGTGGCGCTGATCGTGGCGGGGGTCTCCGCCGGTGACGACCGGCCCGTCGTGTACGGCGCCGGTCCCACCACCGGTCCCACCATCCCGGTCGCCGAGCCGACCGACGACACCGACGGCGCGGACGGCTCAGGTGCCACGGCCTCCGACCCGGCACCGAGCGGTACGGCGGCCACCGACGAGCCGGCCACGCCCACCGCGACCGGCTCGGCCGCGGCCGTGGCCTCCGGACCGGTGAAGTGCCCGGCCGCCACCGTCACCGTCAGCGATGCCAAGTCCCTCAAGGACGCGCTGGACCAGGCCCGGCCCGGCGATGTCATCAAGATGCAGGACGGGGTCTACGCGGACCGCTTCACCGCCGCCACCCCCGGTACGGCGGACCGTCCGATCTTCCTGTGCGGCGGCCCCGGCGCGGTGATCGACGCGGGGGGCGTCGACGGCGGCTACGCCTTCCACCTGGACGGCGCCAGCCACTGGCGGCTGATCGGCTTCACCGTGCGCAACGGCCAGAAGGGGGTCATGGCCGACGGGGTCCAGGGCACCGTCATCCAGGGCCTGACCGTCGAGAACATCGGCGACGAGGGCATCCACCTGCGCGACTTCAGCTCCGGCAACGTGGTCGAGGACAACACCGTCCGCGCCACGGGCAAGCGCAAGGAGACGTTCGGCGAGGGCATCTACGTCGGGTCCGCGGAGTCCAACTGGTGCACCGTCACCGGCTGCAAGCCCGACAAGAGCGACGACAACGTGATCCGCGGCAACCACGTCAGCGACACCACCGCGGAGTCCGTCGACATCAAGGAGGGCACCACAGGGGGCTCTCTTCTCGGCAACACCTTCGACGGCGCCGACCTCAGCGGAGGTCACAACGACTCCTGGGTCGACGTCAAGGGCAACAACTGGCTGATCAAGGGCAACGTCGGCAGCCACTCCCGTGAGGACGGCTTCCAGACCCACCGGATCCTCGACGGCTGGGGCACCGGAAACGTGTTCCAGGCCAACACCGCGCAGGTGGACGGCCCCGGCTACGGCTTCCACTTCGCGCCCGTCGAGAACAACAAGGTCACCTGCGACAACAAGGTCAGCGACGCGGCGAAGGGCCTCGCCAACGTCGCCTGTTCCTCCTGACGGCGAGGGGCCCGGTCCGCACCCGGGCCCCACGTGGCCGCAGTTCCCTCTTCCCTCTCCTTCACCCACTTCACCCACGCGCGTCTTCGGCATGCGCGCTTTCCGCTCGGACATCCCCTCGGAGGCATCATGGACACTCTTCCCGCCGCCACTGACGGCACTGCCGCCACCGTCGGCACCGACGCTCCCCGCCTGACCGTCATCGGCACCGGCTATCTGGGCGCCACGCACGCCGTGTGCATGGCGGAGCTCGGCTACGAGGTGCTCGGCGTCGACGTGGATCCCGGCAAGATCGAGCTGCTGAGAGCCGGGCAGGTACCGTTCTTCGAGCCAGGGCTGCCCGAACTCCTGGTCAAGGCGCAGGAGTCAGGCCGGCTGCACTTCACGACCAGCCTCGCGGAGGCCGCGGAGTTCGGCGACATCCACTTCATCTGCGTGGGCACCCCGCAGCAGCCCGGTTCCTACGCCGCGGACCTGCGCTACGTGGAGGGCGCGGTGACCGAGCTGGCCCGGCATCTGCACCGCCGGGCCCTGGTGGTCGGGAAGTCGACGGTGCCGGTGGGCACCGCGGCCCGCCTCGCGGAGCTGGTCCGGAGCACCGCCCCGGCCGGGGACGCCGTGGAGCTGGCCTGGAACCCGGAGTTCCTGCGGGAGGGCTTCGCGGTGGACGACACCCTCCACCCCGACCGGCTGGTGTTCGGCACCGAGTCCGCGTGGGCGGAGCAGCAGCTGCGCGCGGCGTTCGCGCCCGTCATCGCCCAGGGCACCCCGGTGGTGGTCGCCGACCTGCCGACCGCCGAACTGGTCAAGGTCGCCGCCAACTCCTTCCTCGCCACGAAGATCTCGTACATCAACGCCATGGCGGAGGTCTGCGAGGCCACCGGCGCCGACGTGCACCGGCTGGCGGAGGCGCTGGCCTACGACGACCGGATCGGGGGCCGGTTCCTGAAGCCGGGGCTGGGCTTCGGCGGCGGCTGCCTGCCCAAGGACATCAGGGCGTTCATCCACCGCGCCGAGGAACTGGACGTCGCCCAGGCGGTCGCCTTCCTGCGCGAGGTGGACGCGATCAACCAGCGGCGCCGGGCCCGCACCGTGGACCTGGTCCGCGAGCTGGTCGGCGGTGATCTCGCCGGGAAGAAGGTGGCCGCGCTGGGGGCGGCCTTCAAGCCCGACTCCGACGACATCCGGGACGCCCCGGCGCTGGACGTCGCCGCCACGCTGCACCGGGCCGGCGCCCGGGTGACGGTCTACGACCCGGTGGCGATGGACAACGCCCGCCGCGTCCACCCCGAACTGGACTACGGGACCGACGCGCTGCAGACCGCCGCGGGCGCCGATGTCGTGGTCCTGCTCACCGAGTGGACGCAGTTCCGGGAGATCGACCCGGAGGCCATGGGTTCCGTGGTGAGCCGGCGCCGGGTCGTGGACGGCCGGCACGCCCTCGACCCGGCCCAGTGGCGCGCGGCCGGCTGGGAGTACCGGGCGCTGGGCCGCAACTGACCCCGGACCGGCACCGGTTCAGGTTCAGGCGAACTCGGCGAGGGCGCGCGCCACGATGGCCTCCAGCTGCTGGTGGTGCGCGCCCTTCCAGTACGCGCGGCCGCACTCCGCGCACTGCGCGAAGACGTCGTACGACTTCTGCGTCCCGCCCTTCAGCTGGTCCGCCACCTCGTCCTTCGTCGCCTCCTTCAGCAGGCCGTTGCAGGCCGTGCAGCGGGTCCAGGGGCGCAGGCCGGGGGCGAACCGGTCGAGGACGTCGTGGAGCTGGTCGTCGGGGCTGGTGCTGTAGACGTAGGCGCCCGCCCAGAGTTCGCGGCGGCGCAGCAGGCCCCGGTCGCGGCTGAGCATCACGCGCTTCTCGGCCGCCGAGCGGGCCGCGAGGGCCGGGTCGCCGATGTCCGTCGACTCGTACGCCGTGTCCACGCCGAGGAGGCGGAGGCGGCGGGCCAGGGTGCCGAGGTGGACGTCGAGGAGGAAGCGGAGCGGCGCGCCGGGGACCTGCTGCGGGCGCTGCACCGGGCGTACGGTCACCCGCTCGCCGTGCGCCGGGATGTGGGTCACGGGGACCTCCCGGCCGTCCACCACGAGGGCGCCCACCTCGGTCAGGGGGACGCCGAGGGACTCGATCACGTGGCCGAGTGTCGAGACGCCGTCGACGGCGAGCGGGTGGGTGCCGACGCGGCGGGCGTGCGGGACGAACAGGGCCAGCCCGGGCGCGACTTCGACGTGGATCTCGGCAGTGTTCACCTGCTCAGGATGGCACGGGTGACGGCCGTGACCTCAGTGGTTTTCCGGGGGCAGGCCGTGCTCGATGACGTTCAGCGCACGGTCGATGAGGGCGTCGTAGTCGGGCTCGTGCTCCTGCTCCGCCCAGTACATCGAGGTCTCCAGCAGGCCGCCGACGATGGACATCGCGTAGACCCGTACCTCCAGGCTGTCCGGGTCGAGGCCGGTGCGCTCGCCGATGGCCTGGCGGAGCATGCGGCCGGTGCTCGACATGCTCTCCATCATCCGCGAGCGCACCGCCGGTACCTCGACCATCAGCCGGGTGCGAAGCCGGGAGACCACGGGGTCCTCCTTCATGCCCATCCTGATCGCCCGGTGCATCACATGGCGGAGGGAGACCGGCCACGGCTCGTCGGCGGGCCGCGCCCGGAGCTCCGCCATGATGAGCGGGTCGTACTCGTCCGTGAGGACGATGTCCTCCTTGGTCGGGAAGTACCGGTAGACCGTCGACGGCGACACCTCGGCCCGCTCGGCGATCTGCTCGATCGTCGTCGCGTCGTACCCCTGCTCCGCGACCAGCGCGTACATCGCGGTGCGGATCGCCTCGCGGGTCTTGATCTTCTTGCGTTCGCGCAGGCCGAGCCGGGGGTTGTCGGCGGGGGAGAAGGAGGTGTGCGGTGCCGTCATGCCGGTCATTGTCCGGCATCGGCGGTGGCGGGGGCCACGGTCGGGGATTCGTTCCCTTCGGTGCGGTGCCCGGTCGGTGTGTTGGGCAGGAGCGCGGCGGCCAGCAGGGCGGTGGCGAGCGCGGCGATGCCGCACACCATCAGGACCAGGCCCATGCCGTGGACGTACGAGGCGTTCGCGGAGGCGACGAGGTGGGTGGAGCCGGTCTTCCCGGCGACCAGGTGGGCGGCGACGACCGACTCACCGGCGGTGTGGCCGAGCGGGGCGGGCAGGCCGGTGACGTCCAGGCGGTCGCGGAAGGCGCCGGCCAGCAGGCTGCCGAGCAGGGCGATGCCGATCGCGCCGCCGACCTGGCGCGTGGTCATCAGCAGCCCGGAGCCGCTGCCGGCCCGGTCCGCGGGCAGGGCGCCGAGGGCGCCGTCCATGGAGGGGACCACCGAGAAGCCGAAGCCGAGGCCCGCGATGGACAGCCACAGTGCGGTGAAGCCGTAGCCGTCGCTCACCGAGGTGCGGCTGCCGAGCAGGGCGGCGAAGGCGAGCACGACCAGGCCGGCGGCGACCACGGCGCGGGCGCCGAAGCGGGCGACGACCGGCTGGGCGGCCCGCGCGGCGATGATCAGGCCGCCCATCATGGGCAGCAGCCGCAGGCCGGTGCCGAAGGCGTCGTTGCCGAGGACCGCCTGGAGGTACTGCGGCAGCACGAACAGCAGGCCGGACAGCACGAACATCACGAGCGTCGCCGCGAGGGTGTTCAGCAGGAAGCCGCGGTGGGTGAGGAGCCCCATGTCGAGCATGGGGCGGTGGGCTCGGCGTTCGCGCAGCACCAGGGCCGTGACGAGGACGACGGCGACCGCGAACAGGGCCAGCACCAGCGGGTCGCCCCAGCCGCGGTCAGGGGCCTCGATGATCGCGTAGACCAGGGCGCCGAGGCCGATCACGGTGAACGCGGTGGAGAGGATGTCGACCTTGGGGGAGGCGGGGTCGCTGGTCTCGGGGAGTAGGAAGACGCAGGCGGCGATGCCGATGGCGGCCATCGGCACGTTGATCAGGAAGACCGAGCCCCACCAGAAGTGGTTGAGCAGGAAGCCGCCGATGATCGGGCCGAGCGGCAGGCCGAGCGCCGAGGCGGCCGAGACGATGCCGACGGCCCTGGTGCGCTCGCCCGGTCCGAACAGCGAGGGCAGCACGGACATCGCGAGCGGCATCACCAGCGCCGCGCCGACGCCCATGGCCGCGCGGGCGGCGATCACCCAGTTCACGTCGCCGGCCAGCGAGCCCAGCACCGAGCCGGCCAGGAAGACCACGAGGCCGACGACGAGCATCCGGCGGCGGCCGAAGCGGTCGCCGAGCAGTCCGGCGGGGAGCATCAGCGACGCGAAGACGATGACGTAGGCGTCCGCCATCCACTGCTGCTGGCTGGTGGTGGCGCCGAGCTCCCCGGCCATCGTCGGGAGCGCCACGTTGAGGATCGTCGTGTCGAAGCCGAGCACCAGCATGCTCGCGACCAGGGCACCGAGGGCCCACCAGCGGCGGGGGTTCTGATGTGTCTCTTCAAGTCGAGTGACAGTAGCCATGAAATGAGAGTAGCTCTCAAAATCCAGTAGCTGTCAATGGCGAGTCGGTGTCGTAACATGGAGGAGGGCATGAAAAAAGTGGCCACGGCTCGGAAGCCGTGGCCACTCGGACGAGCGGTGCCGGGAGCTATGCGTGCTGGTACGCCACCAGGGAGATGCCGACGTAGTGGACGACGAAGGCGGCCAGCGTGAGGGAGTGGAACACCTCGTGGAACCCGAAGTAGCGCGGTGACGGGTTGGGGCGCTTGATGCCGTAGATCACGCCGCCCGCGCTGTAGAGGAGACCGCCGACGACCACCAGGACCAGGACCGCGATTCCGCCGGTGCGCATGAAGTCGGGCAGGAAGAAGACCGCCGCCCAGCCCATCGCTATGTAGCAGGGCGTGTACAGCCAGCGTGGTGCGCCGACCCAGAAGACCCGGAAGGCGATGCCCGCGGCCGCCGCGCCCCAGATGCCCCACAGCAGCCACTGCCCCTTGGCTCCGGGCAGCAGCAGCATGGTCAGGGGTGTGTAGGTGCCCGCGATGATCAGGAAGATGTTGGCGTGGTCGAGTCTGCGCAGGATGCCGTCCATGCGCGGGCTCCAGTTGCCCCGGTGGTACAGGGCGCTGACGCCGAACAGCAGACACGCCGTCAGGGCGAAGATCCCGCAGGCGATGCGGCCGCGCGGCGAGTCGGCGAGTGCGGTGAGAACGAGGCCCGCGACGAGTACGGCCGGGAACATGCCCAGGTGCAGCCAGCCGCGCAGCTTGGGCTTGACCTGTTGCGACAGGGAGGAGAGCGCGGCGGGGCCACGGCCGGCGGCCGGCGAGTCCGTGGGCGCGTCGGGGACGGGCGCAGTCATGAGGGGCATCGTACCTACGGAACCGTAAGTTACGGATCAGTCTCGCTCGATGACCGCCGGAGAGTGGCCATCGTCTCACGGAGCCCCGATTGCGCTCACATCGGCCTGCAAAAAGACCTTGAGGCGAACTCAATGTGGACGCAAAGAAACGCAGGTGGACGCAGAAACCGTGGCCTTCCTCACGTCGCTCATCTGTGACTCCCTCTGGACAGATGGGTGATCGAGTCGGAGGATCAAATGAGTGCGGTCGGCACCGGATGAGCGGCTACGAAGCATCCGGGTCGCAGCCCCCACGGGGCAACAAGGCCTGAAACACGGCCACAAGATCAAAAATCCCTCATTTAGGAGCAATCGTGGCGCGCGACAACGCGGCTCCCACCGTCATCCCCACCCACCATCAGGAACTGATCTCGTGGGTCAACGAGATCGCCGAACTGACGCAACCGGACAGCGTGGTCTGGTGTGACGGATCCGAGGCCGAGTACGAGCGACTGTGCGAAGAGCTCGTGGCGAAGGGCACCTTCAAGAAGCTCGACCCGATCAAGCGCCCCCACTCCTACTACGCGGCCTCCGACCCGACCGACGTCGCCCGTGTCGAGGACCGCACCTTCATCTGCTCCGAGCGGGAGCAGGACGCCGGCCCGACCAACCACTGGAAGGCCCCCGCCGAGATGCGGGAGATCTTCGCGGGCGAGAAGGGCCTGTTCCGCGGCTCGATGAAGGGCCGGACGATGTACGTCGTCCCGTTCTGCATGGGCCCCCTCGGCTCGCCGCTGTCCGCGCTCGGCGTGGAGATCACGGACTCCGCGTACGTCGCCGTCTCGATGCGCACGATGACGCGCATGGGCCAGGCCGTCCTCGACGAACTCGGCTCCGACGGCTTCTTCGTCAAGGCCGTCCACACCCTCGGCGCCCCGCTCGCGGAAGGGGAGGCCGACGTCCCCTGGCCGTGCAACCGGACCAAGTACATCTCGCACTTCCCCGAGTCGCGCGAGATCTGGTCCTACGGCTCCGGCTACGGCGGCAACGCCCTGCTCGGCAAGAAGTGCTACGCCCTGCGCATCGCGTCCGTCATGGCGCGCGACGAGGGCTGGCTCGCCGAGCACATGCTGATCCTCAAGCTCACGCCTCCGCAGGGCGAGTCCAAGTACGTCGCCGCGGCCTTCCCGAGCGCCTGCGGCAAGACGAACCTCGCCATGCTGGAGCCCACCGTCTCCGGGTGGACCGTCGAGACGATCGGCGACGACATCGCCTGGATGCGGTTCGGCGAGGACGGCCGCCTCTACGCCATCAACCCCGAGGCCGGCTTCTTCGGCGTCGCGCCCGGCACCGGTGAGCACACCAACGCCAACGCGATGAAGACGCTGTGGGGCAACGCCGTCTTCACCAACGTGGCGCTCACGGACGACGACGACATCTGGTGGGAGGGCATGACGGAGGAGACTCCGGCCCACCTCACCGACTGGAAGGGCAACGACTGGACGCCGGCGTCCGACACCCCGGCCGCCCACCCCAACGCCCGCTTCACCGTGCCCGCCGCCCAGTGCCCGATCATCGCGCCGGAGTGGGAGGACCCGAAGGGCGTGCCGATCTCGGCGATCCTCTTCGGCGGCCGCCGCGCCAGCGCCGTACCGCTGGTCACCGAGTCCTTCGACTGGAACCACGGCGTCTTCCTGGGTGCCAACGTGGCCTCCGAGAAGACCGCCGCCGCCGAGGGCAAGGTCGGCGAGCTGCGCCGCGACCCGTTCGCGATGCTGCCGTTCTGCGGCTACAACATGGGCGACTACATGGCCCACTGGATCGACGTGGCCAAGGACAAGGACCAGTCCAAGCTGCCGAAGATCTACTACGTCAACTGGTTCCGCAAGAACGACCAGGGCAAGTTCGTCTGGCCCGGCTTCGGCGAGAACTCCCGCGTCCTGAAGTGGATCGTGGAGCGGCTGGACGGCAAGGCCGAGGGCGTGGAGACGCCGATCGGTGTGCTGCCGACCCGGGACGCCCTCGACACCAACGGGCTCGACCTCGCCGACAGCGACCTCGACTTCCTGCTGACCGTCGACAAGGAGGTCTGGCGGGAGGAGGCGGCACTCGTTCCCGACCACCTGAACACCTTCGGCGAGCACACGCCGAAGGAGCTGTGGGCCGAGTACCGGGCGCTGGTGGAGCGGCTGGGCTGAGCTCCCGATTGAAGACTCCGCGGCCGGTACGGGTGTGCCCTGACCAGCGATCGTCACGACCGGCCGCGGTGTGAACCGGCGAGGCCGCGCACAACGGCGTGTGCGGCTCCTGGGCCTGCCGCCGCCTGTTCCCGTCCGCCCCGACGGGTACGGGCGACGGCAGGCCTTCGCCTGTGTGCGGGGCCTCACCCACGCGGGTGGATTCCTGCGGCCGGTGAGCGCAGGACGGCTCGTGGCGAGCTGACTTGTCGACCGGCGTCGTAACGCTGTCGCCCATGTTCACACCCCATGTTCGATCGTTCGCACCTGGTGTTCGATCTCTCGCGATCCGGGCCGGAACCGTGGCAGCCACCCTCCTGGCGCTGCTCCTGGCCCTGCCCGGCACCGCGGTCGCCGCCCCCGGCGACCTGGACACCACCTTCGCCGGCGACGGCACGATCCTCACCGACTTCGGCGGCGACGACCAAGCCGCCGACGTGGCCGTGCAGCCGGACGGCAAGCTCGTCTCCGTCGGCGCCTTCGTCGACGGCTCGGTACCGGAGAGCGACTTCGCGCTGACCCGTCACAACGCCGACGGCAGCCTCGACACGAGCTTCGACGGCGACGGCAGGGTCACGACCCCCGTCAACAACATGATCCCGCCCGAGGAACTCCAGTGGAGCGAGGCCCACGCCGTGGCGCTCCAGCCCGACGGCAAGATCGTCGTGGCGGGCGGCAGTTGGCGAGGGTACGAGAACTGCTGCTGGTTCACGGTGGCCCGGTACAACACGGACGGCTCGCTGGACACGAGTTTCGGCGATGGTGACGGTCGGGTGTTCACCGACTTCGGCACCCCCGAGGAGGCCATGGACGTCGCGGTGCAGCCGGACGGCAGGATCGTCGCCGCGGGCTACGTCGGTGGCCGGGCCGCGGTGGCCCGTTACCAGTCCGACGGCACCCTGGACACCAGCTTCGGCGGTGACGGCATGGTGACCACCGATCCGTCGCCGTCTCCCGAGGAGGGCGGCGACGTGCGCGCCCTGGCCCTCCAGCCCGACGGCAAGATCGTGGTCGCGGGCCAGGTCGGGACGACCCGCTTCGACTTCTCGCTCATCCGCTACAACGCGGACGGCAGCCTCGATACCGGGTTCGGCAGCGGCGGCATCCAGCGTACGGACTTCGGTGACTACGACACCGCGGAGGCGCTCGCGGTCCAGCCCGACGGCAGGATCGTCGCGGCCGGCGCGGGCGGCGGCGGGTTCGCGCTGGCCCGCTACAACACCAACGGCGCTCTGGACACGAGCTTCGACGGCAACGGCCTGGCCGTCACCCCCGGTGGAAGCGCCCAGGACATGAAACTGCAGAGCGACGGGCGGATCGTCGTCGCCGGCAGCGGGGCCGGTGGCTTCGCGATCCTGCGGTACAACACCGACGGCAGCCTGGACGGCGGCTTCGGCACCGGCGGCCGGGTGACCACGGGCTTCGGCGGCACCGACGCGGCCCACGGTGTGGCGCTCCTGTCCGACGGCCGGATCGTCGTCGCAGGGCAGGGCGGACCGAACAACGACTTCGCGCTCGCCCGCTACCTGGGCGGAGGCGGCAGCACATCCCCGCCCAGTGCGGACCTCTCCGTCACCAAGACCGGCCCGTCCTCCGTCACCCTCGGCGACCGGGCCACCTACACCGTCCGCGTGACCAACGCGACCGGCTCCACCGCGGCCGCCACCGGAGTCACCCTCACCGACACGCTCTCCGGAGCGGGCGCGACCCTGGTCTCCGCCACCCCCGCCCAGGGCGGCTGCACCACCACCGCGACCGGCGCCACCTGCGCCCTCGGCACGCTGGCCCCGGGCGCGAGCACCACGGTCACGGTCGTCGCCGAACCCCGCGCCACCGGCACCCTCGGCAACACCGCCACGGTCACGGCCACCCCGGCCGACCCGGCGACCGGCAACAACACCGCCACGGCGACCGGTGCCGTCAGCAACTCCCGGGGCTGCACGATCATCGGCACCAGCGGGGCCGACACCCTCAACGGCACCTTCCGCAACGACGTGATCTGCGGCCTGGGCGGCAACGACACCCTCCGCGGCAACGACGGCACCGACACCGTCTACGGCGACTACGGCAACGACAACCTCGACGGGGGCAACGCCAACGACACCCTGTACGGCGGCCCCGGCAACGACACCGTGAACGGTTCCGCGGGCGACGACCGGCTGATCACCACCGACGGTGTCTCCGGCAACGACACGGCCAACGGCGGCCCCGGCACCGACACCTGCACCACCGACCCGGGCGACACCCGCATCAGCTGTCCCTGACCCCCCGCGCCGGCCTCCCACACGCGGGAGGCCGGCCTCAGTTGTTGCGGTCCTCCAGATACCGGGTGTGCGTCTCCTGGCGCCGGGCCTCGGCGTCCCTGAGGTCGGCCGCCAGGCGCTCCGCCTCCTCCTTCAGGAGGGCCAGCTGGCGCTCCAGATGGCGCTCCGGAGGCTCCTGCCCGGGTGCCAGACGCGTCCACCACCGGGTGCGTACGAAGCTGTCGACCGCCTCCGGGACGTCCTGCCGTACCGTCCGCGACAGGACGTGGACGCCCTCCGGGTCCTGGGCCAGCAGCTCGGCCGCCCAGCCCGGATCCAGCAACGCCGTCAGCAGGTCCGTCAGTTCGCCGAGCCGCGCTTCGGTCGAGGCCGGCAGTCCGACCTCCGCCAGGTAGGTCTCCAGTTTGCGGAAGTCGGCCCGCACCTCCTCCAGTTGCGCCGACGGCGTCGGGAAGTCCGGCAGCGGCGGGCGTTCCGGCGGCGCGATCAGCGCGCCCGCGCCGTACAGACCCGCCACCACCACCGGCCAGTACGGGCCGGCCACGCCCGTGAACGTCAGGACCAGGCCGAGCAGGCCGCCCGCCGAACCGGTGAGGTTCTTACGGGATTCGAGGTAGGCGAGAGCCTTACTGGTAGCCACGGATCTCCTCGAAGGCGCCGTCCAGCGAGCCCCGCTGGGCGTCGAAGAGACGGCCGCCGGTCAGGTCGGCGATGTGCTGGAGTTCGGTACGCGAGGAGTCGCCGAAGAGGATGGGGAAGACCGGGATCTGCTGCCGGTCGGTGGAGAGCTTGTTGTAGAAGTCGTTGAAATCACCGACCTTGGCGCCCGTGGTGTTCTCGCCGTCGGTCATCAGCACGATCGACGTGAAGGTGTCCTGGGAGGGGTTCAGCTGGGCGTACGCCTTCTCCAGGGAGGTGTAGATCGCCGTGTTGCCGTCGGCGTGCAGGGCGTCGGTGTCCTTGCGGATAGCGGCGAGGTCGGCCTTGTCGTCGACCACATGGGTGCTGACGCTCTTCACGTTCGAGCCGAACGGCATCAGGGTGATCTCCTCACGGTTGCGGAAATCGCTGGTGAGGTCGGTGAGGGCGGCCTTCAGACGGGAGAGCCGGTCGCCCTTCATCGAGCCCGAGGTGTCCAGGACGTAGACCGTGCGGGAGGGCCGGCGCAGGTCGTTCTCGTAGGCCGAGATGAGACCGTCGGCCACCGACCTGGTGCCGGGGAAGGGGAGTTCGCGGCGGCGGCTGGTGTCCAGGCCGGCGGCCGGGGCGACGGAGGCCACGACCGGGCGGCGGTGCGTGGTGTCCGTGATGAGCTTCTGCACGGCCGTGGTGCGCAGGTCCTCCGTCACCCTGCGGACGTCCTCACGGGTGGCGGAGGAGGCCGAGGCCAGGGAGGAGAACGGGTAGTCGGCGGTGAGCACGCCGTCGCTCGGGCGGATCACGGTGAGGTCCGGGATGCCCTTGAGGACGGACTCGTAGTTGAGCAGGGCGTCGACGTCGGTGCGCCGCTGGTAGGCGGAGGCCAGCCAGCCGGAGGAGCCCGAGGTCAGCTTCTGGCCCTTGAAGAACTTCCGCAGCCGCGGGGTCGCCTTCAGCACGTCGTCGTCCGTGAGCGCAGACTGGGCGCCGGAGAGCGCGGAGGCCACCGAGACCAGGGTGGAGAAGCCGGAGTTGGAACGGGCCGGGTCGGTCATGCCGTACGTCAGCTTCCCGGATTCGACGGCCTGCTCGATCTGGGACCAGGTGACGTCGGCCGGCTTCCAGCCGAGCGCCTTGACGGTGGCCGGCCTGACGCCGATCGCGACCGGGCTGGACATGATCGAGGTCTCGGAGACGACCTTCTTCGCCGCCTCCGGACGCAGCCGCAGGTAGTCGTCGGAGGACAGCCAGAGCGCGTCGTACCTCCCGTCCGCCTTCCCCTTGGCCAGCAGGTCGATGGCGTCCAGGGTGCCCATGTAGGTCGGACGGATCGTGACCCCGGTGTCCTTGCGGACACGGTCGAAGACGGCCGTCATGTCGCTGAGTTCGGAGGAGGCGAGGACCCGGAGGGTGCCGGGCTTCGGCGCCGTGGAGTCGTCGCCGTGGTCCTCGGAGGTGCAGCCGGCCAGGACCACGGCCGCCGCCGCGAGAAGGGCCGGGAGAGCGCGTCTGTTCATGCGAGGCCGCCCTCCAGCGCACCCTTGGCACGGCTGCGCTCCAGGTAGGCGCTCGCCTGCTGGAGTTCGTCGGTGAGGGACTGCACGGTGTCCGCCATCGCCTCGGTCGCCTGCACCTTGTAGGTGTCGATGGCGTCGAGGGTCCGGTAGATCTGCTGGAACGCGGCCCGCAGCGTCTCGGCGCCCACGGCCGGGTCGGCGGCGATCCGCTGGATCTCCCCGCTCTGGCTCGCGAGCATCTCGGCGTTGCCCCGGATCAGGTCCTCGGTCGTCCCGCGCAACGCGTTGACCTGCTCGATCACCTTCTTCTGGGTGTCCAGCGCCGAGGCCAGCATCACCGAGATGCGCAGCGCCGAGACCGTGGTGGTGGCGGCGCGTTCGACACCTTTGACCAGCTCGTCGTTGTTGCGCCGTACGACGTCCATCGCGAGGTAGCCCTGCGCGGACACCGCGAGCTGGGTGAGCAGGTCCTGGTGCTTCTGCCGGACCGGGAACAGCACGTCCGCCCGTACGGCGTCGGCCTCCTGGGGGTCCGTGAGCCGGGCGACGTGCTGCTCGACGGCGGTGTCCAGGGCCTGGGTGAGCACGACGTACTCCTGGAGCTTGCCCATGGTCTCCCAGAGCCGCACCCGCTCGGTCTGCAACGCCGCGTTGTCCCGCCGCAGTTCGTCCTGCCCGCCGCGCAGCGCCCCCACGATCTTGTTGAGAGTCCCCTGCGCGGAGGCGTACTTGGCGACGTGGTCGCGGAGCTTGTTGCCGCCGGGCAGCCGGGAGAGGAACCTGCGGCCCTTGCCCGCGGGCAGGTCGCGCGGGTCCAGGTCCTCGACGACCCGGCGCAGTTCGACCAGCGAGCCGGCCACCTTGGCCTGGGCGTCGCCGCTCTTGTCGGGCAGGCTGCGGACGGCCCGCTCCAGCATGCGGTTGGACTGCGAGGCGGCGGTGCGCATCTCGCCGGCGCCGAGGCCGGTGATCTCGCCGACCTTGCTCGCGAACTCCGGTGACCGGGCGTCCAGGGCGGCGAGGTCCCGGACGTAGTCGGAGGCCTTCCTCGCCATGTCCGTACGGACACCGTCGTCGACGGGCACGAGTCCGCCGGCCTTCTCCCGGGGCACGGGCGCGACCGCCTCCGGCGGGGTCAGCGTGAAGACGTCGTCACCGCTGAGCGTGGGCGTGGGCTCACCGCCGCTCGGCACCATCTTGTCGAAGTTGCTCACAGGGTCCCCCCGTCAGCCGCGCGCCCGGCGGGCCATCTCGTGCAGCACCGCGGAGGTGGGCACGGGCGCCTGCCGGACGCCGGTCAGTGTCTGGTTGAGGTAGGCGGCGCGGTCGGCAGTGGCCTTGACGAACTCGGCGGAGTCGCCCTGGGGCCGGAAGCCGTGCCTGACGGCGAGCTTGCGCAGGGTCGGGTCGGTGCTGAGGAGTTCGCCGAGTGCCCGGCCGGCGTCGTCGAGCGGCACGACGGTGTGGTCGCTGTTGACGGTGGTGTCCGGGTAGAGGACGACGAGGTCGTCGGAGCCGTGCTGTTCCGCGAGCAGCGACACGACCTGTGACTCGTACAGGCACACCAGCGGGTTGCCGGCGCCGCTGATGAAGTCCCGGAACACCGAGTCGCTGCTGGGCTGTTGAGCCCCCTGCACGCTGACGAGCTTGCGCAGCAGCGGCGCCGTCCTCGTGACGGCGGCGTCACTCGCCACCACCCGTCCCCCGTTGGCGACATAGGAGGCGGCGGCGAGGTAGAGGGCGCCGGAGTTGGAGGTCTCCGGGTCGGTGCTGGTGATGTACAACGTCCCGGTCAACTCCCCGTACGCCTTGGCCCCCTTGAGCTGCTGCCAGGTCCGGTCGTGCCGGGCGGCGTCCAGATAGGAAGCCATCTTCAGGGTGCCCTTGCCCTTCCCGTCGAGCACGGCGAGCCCGTTGGCGGCCAGCACCTGGGCCGCGCTGCGGTGGGCCACCACCACGAGGGGCGAGTAGAAGGGGCGGGGGATGGGCTGGCGGGCGTGGTACTTCTCGGCCAGCGCGTCGGCGGGCGCCGAGCTGGACGGGAAGGCGAAGTCATAGCCCTTCAGGTCCAGGCCGTCCATGGCCCAGGAACCCGACGCCTCCGTCTTCACGGTGTAGCCCTTGGCGGCGAGGGCCTTCACCACATCGGGATCGGCGAAGAAGTCCGACTTCTCCGAACCGATCACACCACGCACGGTCTTCGTTGCCGTGCCCTTGTCGTCCCCTTGCCGGCCTGCGACGACGGCAGCCACCACGCCACCGATCAGCAGTACCGCGAGGACGATTCCCGCGATACGTCTCACGAAGGGGAGAGTGCTCCCGGAATCCCTCACTCCTGGGTGGAACGGGTGAACGAGGGGTGAAGGGGGCGCCCCGGAACGAAACCGGAGCACCGGGCTCCGCTGGGCGCCGTCAGGCGACCCCGGTGTGCGGACACAGGGCAACCCGGTCCGCGCGTCGCTGCGGGAGCGCGCGGACCGGGGCCGTTTGGGGGTGGGGTCAGCCGGCCGTCGTGAGGGCGGTGGCCGCCGCGTGTGCGTCCATGCGTTCCGCCGCGAGGATCGCCGCCGCGGTGTCCGCCCGGGACGCCGCGACCACCAGCGCGCGGCCGGCGAGTGCGTGCGCGCGCTCGTGCAGCGCGGCCGGCTCCTGGACCGCCGTCAGCGACGCGCGGACCGGCGTACGGCCGTCCCGCAGCCGGGCCACCTGCTCGGCCAGCCGGGTCGCGGCGGCGTCGAGGTCGGTGGACGGCGTGAGCGCGCGCAGCTCGTCGGTGACGGCCAGCAGCGCCGCGAGGTGTCCCGCGAGCTGGATGTCCAGCTCCTCCTCGCGCGTCCGGTGCGGGAAGTCGGAGGGCGTGCCGGCCATCGTGCTGTGGACCGACTTGGTGCGGATCGGTTCGTACATGGCGATGGCCTCCTGTGCTCTGACAGGAAGCCATCCTAGCTTAGATTCCGTCTAAAGTTGACCTGGTTCACGGACGGTGGTGCGACGGCTACCTACGGCTGGCCGTACCCGTCCAGGAACCGCCCGATCCGCGTGATCGCGTCCCGCAGATCCCCCACCGTCGGCAGGGTCACCACCCGGAAGTGGTCCGGCTCCGGCCAGTTGAAGCCGCTGCCCTGGACGACCATGATCTTCTCCTGCCGCAGCAGGTCCAGGACCATCTGCCGGTCGTCCTTGATCTTGAAGACCTGGGGGTCGAGGCGCGGGAAGAGGTACAGCGCGCCCTTGGGGCGCACGCAGCTCACGCCCGGGATCTGGGTGAGCAGGTCGTAGGCGAGATCCACCTGCTCCTTGAGCCGCCCGCCCGGCAGGACGAGGTCGTTGATCGTCTGGCGTCCGCTGAGCGCGGCCACCACCCCGTGCTGACCGGGCATGTTCGCGCACAGCCGCATGTTCGCGAGGATCGTCAGACCCTCGATGTAGGAGTCGGCGTGCGCCCGGGGCCCGGAGATGGCCATCCAGCCCACCCGGTAGCCGGCCACCCGGTACGCCTTGGACATCCCGTTGAAGGTGAGCGTGAGCAGATCCGGGGCGATGGCGGCGGTCGGCGTGTGCGTGGCGCCGTCGTAGAGGATCTTGTCGTAGATCTCGTCCGAGCAGACGAGCAGGTTGTGGCGGCGGGCGATGTCGGTCAGCCCGCGCAGCATCGCCTCGTCGTACACCGCGCCCGTCGGGTTGTTCGGGTTGATGATGACGATCGCCTTGGTGCGGTCGGAGACCTTGCGCTCGATGTCGGCGAGGTCGGGCATCCAGTCCGACTGCTCGTCGCAGCGGTAGTGCACGGCCGTGCCGCCGGAGAGGGAGACGGCCGCGGTCCACAGCGGGTAGTCCGGGGCCGGGACGAGGACCTCGTCGCCGTCGTCCAGCAGGCCCTGCATCGCCATCACGATCAGCTCGGAGACGCCGTTGCCGATGAAGACGTGCTCGACGTCGGTCTCGATGCCGATGGTCTGGTTGTGCATGACGACCGCGCGGCGGGCGGCCAGCAGCCCCTTCGCGTCGCCGTAGCCGTGTGCCGTGGAGACGTTGCGGAGGATGTCCTCCAGGATCTCCGGCGGGCACTCGAAGCCGAAGGCGGCCGGGTTGCCGGTGTTGAGCTTGAGGATGCGGTGCCCCGCCGCCTCGAGCCGCATCGCCTCCTCGAGAACCGGACCCCGGATCTCGTAACAGACATTGGCGAGCTTGGTCGACTGGATCACCTGCATGTCGGTGAGCTTACGGGGCGGTAACGCCCACCGGGTCGTGTTTTCCACCACGTGAGACACGTGTGGGGGACAGCCGGGACCGGGGCGGGGCTCGGCGTTTTGGCCTGTTATCGCCGGTAGCTGTCTCAAAGGCCCCTCCTCTCCCTACAATCCGCGTCCATGCCGAGACCTGCCGAGGACGAGACCGGGGCGCCCAACGTCTACCGACCCGAGGGCGGACCGACCCCCGTGTACGAGGAGTACCGGGACCCGGCGACCGCGCACGGCTGGCTCAACGCATACGACGAGACGCGTGAACTGCCCCGGATCGCCCCCGCCGCGGCGGAACCGGGCCGGGCCGACCGGCGGCGGGCGGCCCGCGGTGCGCGTGGCGTGCGCGGCCGGCGCGGCACGTACGTGGTGGCCGCGGTGGGAGCGGTGGGCGCCGCGTCCGCGCTCGCGCTGATCGTGGGCCTTCCCTTCTCCTCGTCCTCGTCCACCGACGGCACACCGGGCGGGCAGGGCGGTACGAAGCACGCGGCCGGCGAGTCGTCGGCCGCGGCGGCGCCCGAGCGGAGTCCGCGCACCGAGTCCGTCGCCTCCTCGTCGAACTCCGCCGCACCGGCCGTACCGGCCACGACGTCGCCGTCCGCCCGGTCCGACGCGTCGGCGAGCGCCGCACCCAGCGCCTCCCCGAGCGCCACCGCGACCGGTGGGACGAGCGCGACCCCGTCGCCGACCGCCACCGTCACCGCCGGTACGACGCCGACGGCGTCCTACTCGGACGGGGGGCACGGCTGGGGGCACGGAAGAGGTGGCGGCGGCAGGTCCCACTAGGCGCTCCGCTGGAAGTGCCGCGATGTGCCGTCTGCCGACTGCGGCGCCGTCGTGGCTGGTCGCGCAGTTCCTCCCCCGGCCTTCGGCCGGGGGTACCCCCGGCGCCCCTTCGGGGGCGCTGCCGAACCGCAGCGGACTTCGCCGGACCCGCTCAGGGCCTGTCGGGCGCCCGGACGGAGAGGCCGGGTTCACCGATCTCGCGGCCTGAGCAGCGTGCGCGGAAATCCGCCAACACCGGTCCTGAAACAACTCCTTGCCCGGGTGGGCCCTTGTGATGAGAATGTGCATGACAAAAAAGCGGGTGGCCGGAAGATCTTCGGTCACCTCGTCGTACAGAGGGGACCCCCACATGAACAAGCCTCTCGTCGCCGCGCTCGCCTCCCTGGCCATCACCGGGATCGGCACGGCTCCGGCGGTCGCCGCGCCGCAGACGGCAAAGGCCGCGGCGGTGACCGTCAACTTCGCGGGCACCGTCTCGCTCAGCAACTGCTCCGGCTCCGTCATCCGCTTCCCGAACTCCGCGGACAGCGACCCCGCACTGGTCCTCACCAACGGCCACTGCCTGGAGACCGGCTTCCCGGACCCCGGCGAGGTCATCACCGGCCAGTCCTCCAGCCGTACCTTCGGCCTGCTGAACTCCGCCGGCACCAAGGTCGCCACGCTCCGCGCCAACCAGGTCGTCTACTCGACGATGACCGACACCGACATCACGATCTACCGCACCACCACGACGTACGCGGCGATCAAGAGCTCCTACGGCATCAGCCCGCTGACCGTCAGCGCCGGCCACCCCGTCGCCGGCACCGCCATCAAGGTCGTCTCCGGCTACTGGAAGACGATCTACAGCTGCAACATCGACGGGTTCGTGTACCGGCTGAATGAGGGCGACTGGACCTGGAAGGACTCGGTCCGCTACACCTCCGCGTGCAACACGATCGGCGGGACGTCGGGGTCGCCGGTGATCGACACCACCACGGGCCAGGTCGTCGCCGTCAACAACACGGGCAACGAGGACGGGGAGCGGTGCACCGTCGACAACCCGTGCGAGGTGGACGAGAACGGGACCGTGACGGTTCGGCAGGGGATCAACTACGCCGAGGAGACGTACATCATTCCGGCGTGCTTCACGACGGGGAACGTGCTGAGCCTGAGTGCGAGTGGTTGCACCCTGCCGAAGCCGTAGGGGCGCGCCGTTCTCGTCTGCGGGTGCGTGGGGGCTGGTCGCGCAGTTCCCCGCGCCCCTTCGGGGCGCGTTACGGCTCGCGTCGGACCGAACGTCCCGCCAGTTCATCCGTTCTGCGGCCGTTCTCGATCACGAAGCGGCCGTTGACCAGGACGTGCGGGATGCCTGTGGGGAGGGTGCGCGGGTGCTCGAACGTCGAGCCCGCCGCCACCGTTAGCGGGTCGAAGAGGACGAGGTCGGCCCGGTGGCCCTCGCGCACGAGGCCGCGGTCCGGCAGGCGCAGCCGGGCCGCGGGGCGGGACGTGAGGTGGGCGACACACTCCTCCAGGGTGAGGACCCCCAACTCCCGTACGTAGTGGCCGAGGTAGTGCGGGAACGTGCCGTAGGCGCGAGGGTGGGGTTTCGTGCCCTGGAGGATGCCGTCCGAGCCGCCGGTGTGGACGGCGTGCCGCATGATCGTCCGCACGTTCTCCTCGTGGCCCACGTGCTGGAGGATCGTGGTGCCCAGGCGGTCGGCGACCAGGAGGCGGCGGGCCGTCGTCCAGGGGGACTCCCCGCGGGCGTCCGCCGACTCCTGGACCGTACGGCCGACGAGGTCCGTGAGGGCCGGGTCGGTCACGCCCGAGATCTCGATCGTGTCCCACTCGACGGGGACGCCGTGGCAGCCGTCGGAGCCGACGGACTCCAGGTGGTGGCGGACGCGTTCGGCCGTCCCGTCGTCCGCCAGCCGGGCCAGGGCCGCCGCCGGGCCGCCCTCGTTCGCCCAGCTCGGCAGCATCGCCGCGAGGGTCGTGCTGCCGGGGGTGTAGGGGTAGGTGTCGAGGGTGATGTCCGCGCCGGCGGCGAGGGCCTCGTCCAGCAACGACAGCAGCTCGGGCGCCCGGCCCTTGTTCACCCCGAAGTTCATGGTGGCGTGGGCCAGGTGCAGCGGGCAGCCCGCCTCCCGGGCCAGGGCCACCATCTCCGCGTACGCCTCCAGGGCGCCCGCGCCGTAGGAGCGGTGGTGCGGGCAGTAGTAGCCGCCGTACTCCGCCACCACCCGGCACAGCTCGGTCAGTTCGGCGTCCGGCGCGTACATGCCGGGGGTGTAGGTGAGCCCGGAGGACAGGCCGACCGCGCCCTGTTCCAGGCCCTCCGCCACCAGCCGGCGCATGTGGTCCAGCTCGGCCGGGGTCGCCTCGCGGTCCTCCCAGCCGACCGCGAGCGCGCGGACCGTGCCCTGGGGGATGAGATAGGCCGCGTTGACGGCGATGCCCCGGTCGAGGCGGTCCAGGTACTCGCCCACCGACCGCCAGTCGAAGTCGACGTCGTCGCCGGAGCCGTTCCACCCGGTGATCGCCCGGCGGACCTCCGTCAGCGTGCGGTCGTCGACCGGGGCGTACGACAGCCCGTCCTGGCCCAGCACCTCCAGGGTCACCCCCTGCGCGGCCTTGGCGCTGTGGTCGGGGTCGCGCAGCAGGGCCAGGTCGCTGTGGGCGTGCATGTCGATGAAGCCGGGGGAGAGGACCAGTCCCTCCGCGTCCAGCTCGCGCACCGCGCGCGGGCGCTGGCAGCCCGCCGCCGCGGCCTCCTTGACGATCGACACGATCCGGCCGCCGTCGACGACCACGTCCGCGCGGTAGGAGGGCGCGCCGCTGCCGTCCACGACGTCGGCGTCCCGGATGACCAGATCCTCCACGACACGCTCCCTAGAAGTAGGTGCGGATGTAGTCGACGACCGTTCCGTCCGCCTCGGCGACCGGGATCAGCTGCCACTTGTCGAACGACGTGCACGGATGCGACAGGCCGAGGCCGATCCAGTCCCCGACCTCCAGGTCCGCCCCGGGATCCGTGCGCAGCCAGGCGTGCTGGTCGGACAGGCCGGTGACCGAGACTCCGGTCGCCGGGCGCTCGGTGCCCGCCCGGCGGATCACCTGGGCGAAGGGGAGGTCGAGGTCGTAGGCCGCGTCCCGCTTGCCCGCGTTGGCGAAGGCCTGCTCGGGGGAGGGGCGGGAGACGATCTGCGCCCAGAGCCGGAAGGCCGGCTCCAGGGTGCCCTCCTCGGGGACGCGGTTGAACGGGGTGACCTCGCGGTAGCGGCCGTCGTCGTGCGAGACGTACGCGCCCGAGCGGAGCAACTTCAGGACGGGGAGCGAGAGTTCGGGGATCCCGGCGAAGACGTCCGCGACCGCGTCGAACCAGGCGCTGCCGCCCGCGCTCACGACGATCTCCGTCAGGTCCGCGAACCGGCCCGCCTTGTCGAACTCGACGGCGAGGGCGACCAGCCGGCGCAGATAGGCGTGCACCCGGCCCGGGTCCGCCTGCGGAACCTCGCCCTCGTACCCGGCCACCCCCACCAGCCGCAGGGTCTCCGTCCCGGCCACCGCGTCCGCGACCGCCGCGCACTCCGCCTCCGTTCGGACGCCGGTACGGGCGCCCTCTCCGGCGGCGAGCTCGACGACGACGTCCACGGGGCGCGAGGCCCCCGTCGGCTTCAGCGCCGCGTCCATCAGCTCGACCCCGCGCACGGAGTCGACGTAACAGATGAAACGGAAGTCCGGGTCGCGCTCCAGCTCCGCGGCGGTCCAGCGGAGCGCCGCCGCGTCCACGAGCTCGTTCGCGAGGAAGACCCGCCGGGTGCCGAACGCCCGCGCCACCCGCACCTGGTGCGGCACGGCGAGGGTGATGCCCCACGCCCCGCGCTCGGTCTGCCGCCGGAAGAGCTGCGGGGCCATGGAGGTCTTGCCGTGCGGGGCGAAGGCGAGGCCGTGCCGTTCGGTGTACGCCTCCATCAGCGCGAGGTTGTGCTCCAGGCGCTCGGCGGAGAGGGCCAGTACCGGGGTCGCGAAGCCGTCGGAGAACAGGTTGCGGCGCTGGGCGGCCAACTCGCCGACGGTGAGGCCTTCGGCGTCCGGCGGGAGGCCCTTGAAACGGTGGTCGACGCGTTCCTCCGCGAGCCGGGCGAGCGCTTCGGAGCCGGTGTCGAGGGACACGGAGCCTCCCTGATCGGTTCGGTTGCATGATGTGCAACGTCCATTGCGTATATCGCTTACCGCTGTCTAACATCCACGCCAACGCCGGGTCAATGGAGCCCGCAGCAACCCGGACGACGAGGAGCCACCACCATCGTGAAGGCCACGGACGCCGTTGACGTCGTTGACGCCCCGGACGTCGTCGCGCTCGGCGAGTCCATGGTCACGTTCCTGCCCACCCGGCCGGGGCGCCTTGCGGACGTACCGTCCTTCGACCGCGCGATCGGCGGCGCGGAGTCCAACGTGGCCTGTGCGCTGGCCGCCGCCGGGCACGCCGTGCGGTGGGTCAGCCGGGTCGGCGCGGACGGGTTCGGCGATCACCTGGTGGAGACCGTCGCGTCGTACGGCGTGGACGTCTCGTGCGTGGGCCGCGATGCGGTGCGGCCGACGGGGGTGTACTTCCGTACGGCGGGGGACCGGGCGACGGACGCACACGAGGTGGCGTACTACCGGGCGGGGTCGGCGGCCTCCGCCATGTCGGCGGCGAACGTGGACGTCGGCGCGGTGCGCGCGGGCCGGGTCCTGCATCTGTCGGGGATCACCGCGGCGTTGTCGGAGGGGTGCCTGGGGCTGCTGCGCGAGCTGACGGCTCCCGCCGAGGGGCGCCCGGTGGTGTCCTTCGACGTCAACTACCGGGCGGGGCTGTGGGGTTCGGGTGACGGCTCGCACGTCCTGCTGGAGCTGGCACGGCGGGCCGACATCGTCTTCGTGGGGGAGGACGAGGCGGAGGAGGCGTGGGGGGTGACGGGAGGGCCGTCGGCGGTCCGCGAGTTTCTGCCGGAGCCTGAGGTGCTGGTGGTGAAGCAGGGTGGGGTGGGGGCGACTGCATTCGTGTCGGGTGCGGGTGGGTGGGGGTTGCTCGCGCCCACGCGGCGGCAGCCGCAAATCAAATACAGCCCCGCGCCCCTGAAGGGGCGCCACAGTCACCGTTTCTCCCAAGCCGCGGGCAGTCGTGCCGCTGGGGCGATGGGGGTCCCCCCGCTCGAGCGAAGCCGAGAGTGGGGGAGGGTGGGCGCGGGCGGCACCCCGCAAGCGCGGGCGAGCGAAACCCCGCCCCCGGCCCCCACCCCGCCCGCCTTCGAACCCGCCCCCGCCGTCGACGTCGTGGCCCCCGTCGGTGCCGGTGACGCCTTCGCCGCCGGTTTTCTCTCCGGCGCCCTGCGCGGACTGCCGGTCAGGCAGACGCTCAGGCTCGGCCACCTCTTCGCCGCCGCCGCCCTCACCACCCCCGCCGACCTCGCCCCGCCCCCCGACCGCGACACCACCGACCGCCTGACCGCCCTCGACGACAGCGGGTGGGAGAGACTTCGACTCGGCCCCGGCTGGACGCAAGCCGACGCGGCCGAAGAGGAGGAACGCACCCCATGAGCCAGACCGTCGACCGAGCGCTCAGCATCCTGCCCCTGCTCGCCGAGGGCCCCGCCGACCTCGGCCAGGTCGCCGACCGCCTCGGCGTGCACAAGTCGACCGCGCTGCGGCTGCTGCGCACTCTCCACGAACACGGGCTCGTCTACCGCCAGTCCGACCAGCGCTACCGCCTCGGCGCCCGCCTCTTCGCCCTCGCCCAGGAGGCGATGGAGAACCTCGACGTCCGCGAGATCGCCCACCCCCACCTGGCCCGCCTCAACGCGGCCTGCGGACACACCGTGCACCTCGCCGTGTTCGAGGAGGGCGAGGTCCTCTACATCGACAAGGTCGAGAGCCGCTACCCGGTGCGCATGTACTCGCGGATCGGCAAGCCCGTCGCCATCACCGTCGCCGCCGTCGCCAAGCTGCTCCTCGCCGACCTGCCCGAGCCCGAACGGCGGGCCCTCGCCGACAAGCTCGACTACCCCATGTACACGGCCCGTTCGACGCCGAACGCGGAGGCGTTCCGCAGGGAACTGGCCAAGGTGCGCGAACAGGGCTGGGCCACCGACCTCGGCGGCCACGAGGAGTCCATCAACTGCGTGGCCGCACCGATCCGCGGTGCCGACGGGCGGGTCGTCGCCGCCATGTCGGTCTCCGCGCCCAACGTCGTGGTCACCGCCGACGAACTCCTCACCCTGCTCCCGCAGGTGCGCCGCACGGCGGACGCGATCAGCGGCGAGTACTCAGGCAGAACCCCGATCAAGGAAGCCGGCAACCGATGACCGAGAAGATCGCCCTCACCCCCACGACCCACACCACCCCGCCCGCCAAGTTCTCGCACGGCGTCCGGAAGGGCAACATCCTCCAGGTCGCCGGCCAGGTCGGTTTCCTGCCCGCCGAGGAGGGCAGGCCCCCGACCCCGGCCGGCCCCACCCTGCGCGAACAGACCCTCCAGACCCTCGCCAACGTCAAGGCCATCCTCGAAGAGGGCGGCGCCTCCTGGGACGACGTCATGATGATCCGCGTCTATCTGACGGACGTGGACCACTTCGCCGAGATGAACGGCATCTACAACACCTACTTCGAGGAGCAGGGCCTCACCGCCCCGCCCGCCGCCCGCACGACCGTGTACGTCGGTCTGCCCGCCGGCCTCCTCATCGAGATCGACGCCCTCGCCGTCCTCGGCTGAGGCCGCCACCCCGTCAACTCCCGCACACCGTACGTCTGTCACGGCGCGGCGCCCGCCCGGGTGCCGTGCCGCGATCCCCCCTGCCCGAAAGCACCATGTACTTACGCAGAGGACCCCCACATGTCCCTACCGCTCGCCGCGTCCGCCCCCGCCCCCGCAACCCCACCCCACACCGGAGGCCTGCTCCTCCTCCTCGACGGCACCGCCGGACTCCTCACCGTCGCCGCCATCGGCATCGCCCTGCTGCTCTTCCTCATCATCAAGGCGAGGCTCCAGCCCTTCGTGGCCCTCCTCGCCGTCTCCATAGCCGTCGGCCTGCTGGCCGGGCTCTCGGTCACCGAACTCTTCGGCACCGTCCAGCGCTCGGACGCCGTCTCCACCGTCGAGTCCGGCATGGGCGGCATCCTCGGCCATGTCGCGATCATCATCGGCCTCGGCACCATGCTCGGCGCGATCCTCGAAGTCAGCGGCGGCGCGGAGGTGCTGGCGACGCGTCTCCTCAACCTCTTCGGGGAGAAGCGGGCGCCGCTCGCGATGGGCCTCACCGGCCTGATCTTCGGCATCCCCGTCTTCTTCGACGTCGGCATCTTCGTCCTGGCGCCCCTCGTCTACGCGGCGGCCAAGCGCGGCGGCAAGTCGATCCTCCTGTACTGCCTCCCGCTCCTCGCCGGTCTCTCCATGACGCACGCCTTCCTGCCGCCGCACCCCGGTCCGGTGGCCGCCGCCGCGCTGCTGCACGTCCAGCTCGGCTGGGTCATCCTCATGGGCGTCGTCTGCGGCATCCCGGCGGTGCTGGCCGCGTGGGCGTTCTCGGCGTGGATCGGGAAGCGGATCTTCGTCGCCGTACCGCAGGACATGGTCGAGGCGGCCGAGGAGGCCAAGCAGGCGGTGGTGGCGGAGCAGCGGGCGGCCGGGGTGGCACCCCAGGAGAAGCCGGTCCCCCTCGCGACGGTCCTGGCCATCATCGGCACGCCCCTCGTCCTCATCCTCGCCGCGACCTTCTCCTCGATCGCCCTGGACCCCTCCACCGGCCGCTCGGTGCTCGGGTTCTTCGGCACGCCGATGGTCGCCCTCACCATCGCCCTGGTCCTCGCCTACTACCTGCTCGGCATCCGGCGCGGCTGGTCCCGCAAGTCCCTGGAGACCGTGTCGACGGCGTCCCTCAAGCCGGTCGGCAACATCCTGCTGGTGGTCGGCGCGGGCGGGATCTTCGGCGCCGTACTGAAGGCCAGCGGGGTCGCCCAGGCCCTCTCCGACACCTTCAACAGCGTCGGCCTCCCGGTGATCGTCCTGTCGTATCTCATCTCGGTGGTCCTGCGGGTCGCCCAGGGCTCGGCGACGGTGGCGATCGTGACGACGGCCGGCATCGTCGCCCCCCTCCTCACCGAGGGACACCACTCCCAGGCCTTCGTGGCCCTCGTCATCATGGCCATCTCGGCAGGCTCGATCTTCGCCTCGCACGTCAACGACGGCGGATTCTGGATGGTGGCCAAGTACTTCGGCATCAGCGAGCGCGACACCCTGAAGACCTGGACCGTGCTGGAGACGGTGCTGTCGGTGGTGGGGTTCGGGGTGGCGGGTGTGCTGAGTGTGTTCGTGTAGGGGGTCTCGGCGTCTTCGTGTAGGCGTCTGATAACGAAGTCCGGGGCTGGCTGTGTCCGGCACAGGTTCTTGGACCATACTGCCCGCTGTGGAGCAGCGCATAGGAGCCAACAGCCAGCCCCTGGAAGGCGCCGGATTCGACCCGGCCTTCATCCCCGGGCTCACCTCACCCGCGCCCGCCGAGCCGGCCGACGCGAAGCCGGAGGACGCCCGGCCGGAGGAGGTCGAGGAGGCCACGGCGGCCGAGGACGTGAAGGCCGAGGACGTGAAGGCGGCGGCCGAACCGGTGGCCGAGGCCACGACGGACGCCGACGACGACGCGGACGACGAGGAGACCCCCGAGGGTCCCGCCTTCGAGGCCGCCGACCGCCGCGCCCGGATAGTGGCCGACCACCAGGGCGTGCGCCTCAGCCTCGACGAGGAGAAGTGCGAGTTCCGCTGGGACGAGATCGGCGCGATCGAGACCGAGGCCCCGCGCTTCGGCAAGCGATTCACGATCACCGTCCACACCCCGGACCGCCGCTGGTACCCGATCGAGATCGAGGCGACGTCCCGCTCCCGCTTCAAGGAGTGGGAGGAGCAGCTGGACGAGGTCCTCGACGCGTACTTCGACGAAGGCGCGGAAGAGGACGAGGAAGACGTCCTGGAGGCGGAGACGGAGACGGAGGCGGAGAACAAGGCCGCGGACGAAGCCGAAACCGAAGCCGCGGACAAGGCCGTCGACGAGGCCGAGGAGAAGGACGAGGACAAGGCCGAGGACAAGGACAAGGCCCTCCGCAAGGAGTAGCCCCGTCCCGTCCACGACCTGCCGCTCCGGCCCTGGCGGCTGCCCCACGGCCGGAGGGGCTCACTCGTCGGCGTCCCGGTCGGCTAGCCGCAGTACTGCGCTTCCTTCCCGATCGACCGGTACATGCAGTCCGCGTTCTCCAGCAGTTGGAACACCGCGTCCCGGTTCCGGGAGGTCTCCCGCTCGATCACCTCGTCGGGCGGGTAGAAGCCGCCCCCGGAACTGGACGTCGGGTACATCTCAAAGGTGTAGTCGAAGATCTTCTGGGTGCCCCACAGATAGTCGTCGATCGAGCCGTCGGTGATGTACAGGTCGCTCGACTGCTCCGGCGTGTAGCCGTTGCTCGCCGCCATCTTCTGCCCGACCGCCTTGAACGCGGCGGCGTCGTCCGCGGTCATCCCGGTGGCCGTGTCGGCGGTCGTGTAGCCGAACGGCCACAGCACCAGCTCGCTGTACGTGTGGAAGTCGATCCCCGCCTTGATCTGCTGCTTGCCGCCGACGACCCGGCTGCGCACGAAGTCGGCGACCACCTTCACCTCCGGCGCCGACTCGGCGGCCGCGCCCCGGTAGGTCTCCGAGGACGTGGAGCCCGAGGATCCGCCGCAGCAGCCGAACTTGTAGTTCCAGTTCCGGTTCAGGTCCGTACCGACGTACGACGAACCGGAGTTGGGCTGCCGGTTCTTGCGCCACGAGCGGTACGAGCCGGTGGCGATGTCGTACTCCCCGCCGTCGGGGTTGAGATCGGGGACGATCCAGATCTCCCGGCTGTTGACGATGTTCGTGACCCGGGAGTCCGATCCGTATCCCGCGCCCAGTTCCCGCAGCAGGTACAGCGCCATCTCCACCGTGAGGTGCTCGCGCGCGTGCTGGTGGAAGGTGAGGAGGACCTCGGGCTCGTTCTCGTCCGTCGCCACGTTGTCGCTGACCTTGATCGCGACGATGTCCCGGCCCTGGTACGACTTGCCGATCACCTGCTTGCTCATGATCGAGGGGTAGGCGGCGAGCCGCTGGTCGATCTCGGCGTTCGCCTCGGCGTAGTTGTGGTACTTCGAGTCGGCCGTCGGGAAGTCGAACAGGCGCAGCTGGTCGGCGGCGGACGACCGGTCCGGGGCCGCGCCCAGAGGCGTGACGTCGTAGCCGAGGCGCTTCAGCGCGGCGATCTGCGCGGGCCGCCCGGAGACGACCACCGTCTCCTCGTCGGCCTCGTCCACGGAGACGCCGGCCTGCTGGATCGCCGCGCGGGTCACCGGGGTGGTGCTCTGGTGGATCTCGTACTGCCGGACGTCGTCGGCCGACGGAGCGGCCGGGCGGGCGCTGTCGGCGGTCGCATGGGTCGCCGTCGCCGACACGGGGGCCGTGAGGGCGAGGGCCAGCAGGGCGCCGAGCGCGGCGGTCCGTCTGCCGGTGCGGGCACCGGTGCCGCGGGTGCCGCGGGTGCGAAGTCGCATGAAGTCTCCTGGGGGAGAGGTGGGGGTGGTTCAGTGCGACGTACCTGTGCGGGTGCTGTGTGCGGACTGTGCGGGCTGTGCGGTGCCGCCCATCGTCCAAGGAATGGCATGAACAGGTCAAGACTGTAAAACCAGCCGCGTACGTCGGCCGGACAGGTTCACCCGCGCCCATCACCCGTGCACATCACCCGTGCCCATCACCCGAGTTCGCCGGCCGTGCGAACCGGCCGCGCAGTGTACGCGCGTACCCGCCGCCGCAAGCGGCCCCCGCCGAAGTGCACCCACCCGCGTGACGTCCGTGTGCGTTCTCCCGGTCCGCCGGGAGACCGTGGTCGGACGGCCAAGAGGAGGGCTGGCTGATCATGGGCGGACCGGCGCCGCGCGGGGGCTGCCATCTGCCGGTCGAGACGACCGACTTCGTCGACCGGAGAGACGAACAGGCCGCGGGCCGCGAGCTGTTGGCCAAGGCCCGCCTCGTCACGTGCACCACCCCCGGCGAGGCGGACCCGCGCGAGGGCCGCTTCTGGCTCGACCGCGCCCTCGAAGCCGGCCCCGGGCCGGCCGCCGGCCGCGCCCGCGCCCTCCGGGGCTCCGCCCTGCTCGCCGGCAGCCCCGACGACCTCACCCGGGGCCTGCGCCGCGCCCGCGAGGCCCGCGCCCACCACGAGACCGCCGTCGCCCGTGGCCCCGTACCCGGCAGGCACCGCAGCCTGCACGGCCTGGACCTGGTCGAACTCGCCCGCCGCACCGCCGAGGGCCATGTGGAACGCATCCTCGGCGAGCCCGGCTTCAGCAACCGCAGCCAGATCGCCGCCCGGGTGACCGCCCGGCGCTGACGCACAGGAGACCCGATGAGTACCAGTACGGGCGCGCGCCCCGCCGCCGCCCAGGGGCAGTTCGACCACCGGATGGCCGTGTTCGGCTCGGACGACGCGTTCGTCGCGGCCGCCCTGGCCTTCCTCGCCGAGGGCCTCGCCGCCCCGGACGAGCCCCCGCCCGTCGCCATCGCCGCCCCCGGCCTGCTGGCCGCCCTGCGCGACGCGCTCGGCGCCGACGCCCGGGACGTCGGCTTCATCGACCACGCCGACTGGTACACCGGCACGGCCGCCAACGCCGTGGCCCAGGGCGCCGGTTACCTCGCGGCGAACGCGGGGCCCGGCGGCTGTGTCCACCTCCTCATGGAGCCCGACTGGGCCGGGCGCGCGGGGCGTTCGGCGCGGGAGAGCACCGAGTGGATCCGCTACGAGTCCCTCGCCAACCTCCTGTTCGCGCCCTTCGCCACCACCGCCCTGTGCGCGTACGACACCCGGACGGCGGGCCCGGCCGTCGTCGACGCGGCCCGCCGCGCCCACCCGGGTACCGGGGTGTACGAGCAGCCGCCGGTCCTGGTGCGCGAGCTGGACGCCCTGCCGCTGGCCCCGCCGCCGCAGTCGGCGGCCCGGCTGCCCGCCCCGGAGGCGGTCCGCGCCTGGGCCGCCGGGCGTGGGCTCCCGGCCGTGGACGCCGGGCGGTTCGGCCGTGCCGTCGTGGCGGCGGCGGCCGCGCACGGGCCGGTGGTCGAGGTCCTCGCCTGGGGCGAGGCCCCGGCCTGCGTCTGCGAGCTGCGGCTGTGCCGGGCGGTGGCGGATCCGCTGGCCGGGTTCGTGCCGCCGCCCGGCGGGGAGCCGGAGCCGGGGCAGGGGCTGTGGTTCACCCGCCAGGTGTGCGCGTACGTCGATGTCCGGGACGGGGCGGCGGGGGACGGGGCGAAGATCCGCGTCCAGTACGCGTGAGCGAGATGCCGTACGCGCGTACCCCCGCGGCGGCGCATACGCGGGTACCGGATCAGGTGTTCCTCCCCGCGTGCGGGGAGACGGGCACGGGCGCGCCGGGAGGCATGCCGCAGCCCGCCGGGGGCCGGCTCCCGGATCCCGGCCCTCAGTACGCCGCGTACCCGCAGCCCCCGGCCCGGGCCGGCCATCTGAGCGTCGAGTACGACCCCCGTCCCACGGCGGCCCGCGAGGCGCGCGCGGTGGTGCGGCGGCAGCTGGAGGAATGGGGGCTCGCGGAGCAGGACGACGTGGCGTACGTGTGCGAGCTGCTGGCCGGCGAGCTGGCCGCGAACGCCCTCTGTCATGCGGCGACCCGGTTCCGGCTCACCCTGGCGGCCTCGCACGGGGTGCTGCGCTGCGAGGTCGCCGACGAGGACCGCCGCCCGCCGCGGGTGCTGGAGGCGGGCCTCGCGGAGGGCGGCAGAGGGATGTACCTGGTGGATGCGCTTGCCCGGCGCTGGGGCTGCCACCAGGACGGGCCGGGCAAGACCGTGTGGTTCGAGCTCGGTACCTGCGGGTGCGAGTAGCTCCGCCGGGCGGGCCGCGACGCCTTGCGTGGGTCGCGGCCCGTCTTGCGGGTGCAGGTCGGTGGGGGCTGGTCGCGCCCACGCGGCGGAGCCGCACATGTCTCGGACCCGGGCCCCTTTAGGGCGCCGGTGATCCCTACGGCAGCGCGTGCACGTGGGCGCCCACCGAGGACGACCACGCGTTGCCGGCCGCCGCGTCCCAGTTCGTCGACCAGGTCATCGCGCCCCGCAGGTCGGGGTACGCCGTCGACGGCTTGAAGGAGCCGCAGTTGGTGAGCTTGGTCAGGCAGTCGAGGGCGTTGTTGACCACGGTCGGCGAGACGTAGCCGCTGCCCGCCGCGCTGGTCGACGCCGGCAGGCCGAGGCCCACCTGGGACGGCGACAGACCGCCCTGGAGCTGGATGCAGGCGAGCGCGGTGAGGAAGTCCACCGAGCCCTGGCTGTACACCTTGCCGTCGCAGCCCAGCATCGAACCGCTGTTGTAGTACTGCATGTTGACGACGGTGAGGATGTCCTTGATGTTCAGGGCCGTCTGGAAGTACCCGTTGGACGTCGACTGCATGTCGATCGTCTGCGGGGCCATCGTGATGACGAGCGAGGAGCCCGCCTTCGACGACAGGGAGCGCAGCGCCTGGCTCATGTAGGTCGCGTTGATGCCGTTCTCCAGGTCGATGTCGACGCCGTCGAAGCCGTACGTCTGCATCAGCGAATAGACGGAGTTGGCGAAGTTCGTCGCGGACGTCGAGTCGCTTACCGAGATCGTGCCGTTCTGGCCGCCGATGGAGATGATGACCTTCTTGCCGGCCGCCTGCTTGGCCTTGATGTCGGCCTTGAACTGGTCGACCGTGTACCCGCCGAGCCCGGAGGAGTCGAGGGTGAAGCTCACCGCGCCCGGTGTGCTGGTCGCGTCCGCGAAGGCGACGGCGATGATGTCGTACGAGGACGGCACGTCCGAGATCTTCTGGACGGTCGCGCCGTTGTTGAAGTTCTGCCAGTAGCCCGTCACCGCGTGCTTGGGCAGCGAGCCTCCGCCGCTGCCGCCGGACGCGGTCGTCGTCGCCGTCACCGCCGTCGACTTCGCCGACTCACCCGCCGAGTTGGTCGCGGTGACCTGGAAGGAGTACGCCGTCGAGGCCGCGAGTCCGGTGACCGTGGCCGAGGCGCCGGTGACCGCCGAGACCTTGGTGCCGTTCTGGTAGACGTTGTAGCCGGTCGCGCCCGACACCGCGCTCCAGGACAGCGACGCGGAGGACGACGTCGTACCGGAGACCGCGAGGCCGGTGGGGGTCGCGGGGACGGTCGGGGCCGGGTCGGAGCCGCCCCCGCCGTCGGGGCCGTAGACCGAGAAGTCGTCGGCGTAGTAGGCGGCCTGGCCGTACCAGCCGTGCGTCCAGACCGTCACCGAGGTGGTCGAGGCGCCGGTGGTGAAGGTCGTCGACAACTGCGTCCAGGACGTGTTCGGGGTCCAGGTCGACACGTCCGTGGTGCCGGTGCCGGTCACACCGAGGTAGGTGTAGGAGCCCTGCACCCACGCGCTCAGCGTGTAGGTGGAGCTGGCCTTGACCGCCACCGTCTGGCTGCACTGGGCGTAGTCCTGCCCGGCCGGGGTCGCCTTCAGCGCGGCGGCACCGGAGTGGACGGGGGAGGAGACGGTCGTACCGCTGGCCGCGGAACAGGTCCAGTTGGACAGGGCCGACTCGAAGCCGGGGTTCTTCACGTTGTTGACGTCGGCGGCGGAGGCCGGCGCGGAGGCCAGGCCCGCCATCGCGAGTGCCGTGGCGAGAGCGGCCACGGCCGACCAGGTGCGGATGCGTCGCTGTCCGGCATGCCGGGACACGAGCCGGGGGATGAGTCTGGGCATGACAATCAAGGTGGTCCAGACCAATTCACGTGTCAATAGGTCCAGACCAAATTCAAAGGTCCGGGGAGGCGGAACGGGCCCCGGTCATATGCTCAACCTGTCCCGGTTTGGCGTTACTTGTGTGGTCACGGATCCCAGACAGCTACACAAACGCTGTTCTCCGGTCACAGGTGCGTGGTTACAGTGCTGAGGAAGTCACGCAATGAAGTCGTCCCGGCTCATTGGAGTAACACCGGTGGGCCGCCGGGTGTGAAGAGCGGGGAGCTGCGCGTGCCAACTGCCATTGCCGTGACCAGTGCCGACATGGCGCTGCCGGTCCAGGACGAGCGGACCATGCCCGCGGTCGTGCTCCGGGACCTCGACCGGCGCCCGCTCGAACAGACCCTCGCCGAGTTCGTGGCCCTCATCGAGCAGTACGGACATGTGGTCGTCCTGTACTCGGACGCCGTCCCGGAGGCCGTGACCAGGCGGCTGCACACCCTCCGCTCCCTCCTGGAGAGCGACCGGATCGCGCTGTTCCGCCCCGACCTGCCGCCGCTCGGCATCGCCGTCCTGGCCCGGCAACTGCGCCAGCTGGCCTCCTGCGACCTCAGCCCCGGCGTGCTCGCGTCGGCCGGCCGGCTGCTCACCCACTACATCCACTCCGGCGCCGTCCTCGGCTCCGTCGCCAAGCTGGACCGCGTCCCGGTCGGTCTCAAGGCGCACGCCAAGTCCTGGATGCCCGGCACCCAGTTCGGGATCGTCGCCCACCCCGAGCCGCAACTCGTCCGGATCGCCCCGGAGGCCGTGCTGAACGGCCCCGAGTTCAGTACCTGGATGCTGGTCGCCAAGGGACAGCTGCAGTCCGACTGGATCGGCGGCCTCGCCAAGGCCTGGGGCGCGCACGGCCTGCGCGAGACCCCGCTGCCCGCCGAGTCGTCCGCGTGGTGGGGCACCGGCCGGATGATCGAGTTCACCAGCTACCTCGCCGACCTGTCGGTCCTCTACCAACTGGTCACCTCGGTACGGCAGACCAGCTGCCACTGGTGCGGCATCGACGTCATCGGCGACCGCTGCGTCTTCTGCTCCGCCACCCCGCCCGTCTACGATCCGCCGCCGCCCCGCGCGCTGGCACAGCGGACACCCGCCTGACGCCCCGGGGCGGCGGCCGCCCCCGGACGAACCCGTACCACCCACCGCTCGGTTCCCCCACTTCCCCCGATGAGGTCGCACGGTCCATGAACTCCCGTCAGCGCCGCGGCGTGATACTCCTGATCCTGTCGGTGATCTGCGCGCTCGGCGCGTTCGCCGGCGTGCTGTCGGTCATCGACAACGCGAAGTCCGAGGTCGGCCCCAAGGTCACCGCCTATGAACTCCGGTCCGACGTCGCGCCGTACACCACGTTGAGCGCGAGTCAGTTCAAGAAGATCTCGATGCCCAAGCGGTGGCTGTCCGCCAACGCCGTCACCAACCTCGCCCAGATCCAGGGCAAGATCGCGATCACCACGCTGAAGCAGGGCTCCCAGCTCCAGACCGACATGATCGTCGACCAGCCCGAACTCAAGGCGGGCCAGCAGGAGGTCGCGATCCTGATCGACGCGGCCACCGGGGTCGCCGGCAAGATCACGCCCGGCTCGCTGGTCAACGTCTACGCCACCTTCGAGGGCAAGCAGCAGAGCGACCCCGACCAGTCGAAGATCATCGTGACCAACGCCCGCGTCCTGGACGTCGGCCAACTCACCTCGCTGGAACCGGACAACAAGAACCAGCAGCCCACCGACGCCGTCCCCATCACCTTCGCGCTGTCCACGCTCGACGCCCAGCGCCTCACCTACGCGGAGTCCTTCGCCCAGCGGGTCCGGCTCGCCCTGGTCGCCCCCGGCACCACGACCACCGTGCCGGACAAGGACCGTACCTACGAACTCGCGACGGACAAGTGAGAGGCGCCTTCCATGCCCATCAGGATCCTCCCCGCCGTCGGTGACGCGGACGCCGTCCGCTCCCTGGTCTCCCTGCTCAGCCAGCTCCCGGACGCCGAACCGCTGGCCCCCGTCGTCGACTCCACGCAACTCGTCGACACCCTCGCCCGGGCCGCCGCCGAGTCCGTCGACGAACTCCCCGAGGTCGTCGTCGTCCACGAACGCATCGGCCCCGTCCCGGCCCTCGAACTGATCCGCGAGGTCGCCCTGCGCTTCCCCGCCGTGGGCGTCGTCCTCGTCACCACCGACACCAGCCCCGGCCTGTTCGCCGCCGCGATGGATTCCGGCGCCCGCGGCCTGGTCGGGCTTCCGCTGAGCTACGAGGAGCTGGCCGGCCGCGTCCAGGCCGTCGCCCAGTGGTCCACGGGCGTACGACGCCATCTCGGCCACGGCGCCGACGTGTTCGCCGGCGTCGGCGGCACCGTCGTCACCGTCAGCGGCGCGAAGGGCGGGACCGGCGCGACCGTCGTCGCGGTCCAGATCGCCCTCGCCGCGCAGGCCTCCGGCCACTCCACCGCCCTCGTCGACCTCGACCTCCAGACCGGCGACATCGCCTCCTACCTGGACGTCCAGTTCCGCCGCTCGGTCGCCGACCTCGCCGCGGTCAACGACATCTCCCCGCGGGTGATGGCCGAAGCCGTCTTCCGCCACGACACCGGGCTCGCCCTGCTCCTCGCACCCGCCGAGGGCGAACGCGGCGAGGAGGTCACCGACCGCGCCGCCCGCCAGATCCTCAGCGCCCTGCGCTCCCGCTACGAGGTGGTGATCGTCGACTGCGGCGCGCAGCTCGGCGGGGCGGGTGCGGCGGCCGTGGAGACCGCGGACCTCGCCCTGCTGGTCACCACGCCGGACGTGGTCGCCGTACGGGCGGCGAAGCGGACGGTGCGGATGTGGGACCGGCTGCAGATCCGCAAGGCCGAGGAGACGACGGTGGTGGTCAACCGGTACACGCGCGGTACGGAGATCCAGCCGGCGCTGATCCAGCGGATCACCGGGACCGCGCTGGTGGGGACACCGATCCCGGCGAACTTCAAGGAGCTCCAGGGGGCGGTGGACGCGGGCCGGATGCACGAGCTGGACTCGCGGAGCACGGTGAAGCAGGCGATCTGGGGGCTGGCCGGGGAGCTGGGGCTGGTGCGGACGGCAGAGGGGACACCGCCACGCCGGTCCGGGACACGGGCCCGGGGCGGGGAGCGGGCGGCGGTGGGGTTCCGGCGGCGGAAGGAGCTGCCGTGAGAGGCCGTTGGCCGGGCGCGGCTGTGTGGGGGCCGAGCGCGCAGTTCCCCGCGCCCCTTCGGGGCGCTCAGCGCCCCTTCAGGGGCGCGGGGAACTGCGCGACCAGCCCCCACCGGCCCGCAGCCGATCGCGGACAGGTCTCCATCGAACTCCTCGGCATGACCCCGGTCATCATCCTCACCCTGGTGCTCATGTGGCAGGCCGTCCTCGTGGGGTACGCCTTCACCCTCGCGGGGAACGCTGCCGACGAAGGCGTACGGGCGGGCACGGCCGTACCCCGGAGCGAACGGTTCGGTGTCTGCCAGAGCGCCGCGCTGAAGGACCTCTCCGGGGCCTGGCGGGAGGGAGCCACAGTGGAACAGTGCGACGGCACCGGCACGGTGACCGCGGACGTCTCCCTGCGCGTCCCGGTACTGTTCCCCGGCTCGATCGACTTCCCCGTCACCGTGCACGGCCACGCCGGCACGGTGGAGGAGGTGAAGCACTGAGATGCGCCCCCGTCGGCACCCTCCGCGGCACCCCCGCGACCGCGGCCAGGCCGCCATCGAGTACCTCGGCTTCCTCCCGATCCTGCTCCTCGTCGGGCTGGCCGGCATCCAGCTCGGCGCCGTCGCCTACGCCGCCGAGCAGGCCGGGACGGCGGCGCGGGCGGGGGCCCGCGCCGCCTCGCTGGAGGAGGACGTCGGCGCCGCCTGCTCGTCCGCGGTCAGCAGCGGGATCGACGTGAGCTGCGCGTCCTCCGGCGGCGGCGACTCGGTCACCGTCACCGCCACGGTCCACATCCCCAAGATCGTCTGGGACCTCGGCAACGCCACCAAGTCCGCCACGATGCCCGTCGACCACTGAACGAGGAGTACGGCACCATGAGCCTGCGGGCACGCATCAACTCCCCCGAGGAGCACGGCAGCCGGGGTGAGGACGGCCACATGGTCTCCTCCTACCGGGCCAAGCTCCTGGAGGAGATCGACCTCGCGGAGATGAGCGCGCTGGCCGCCGCCGAGCGCCGGGCCCGTCTCGAACGCGTCCTCGGCCACATCATCAGCCGCGAGGGCCCGGTCCTGTCGACCGTCGAACGCTCCCAGCTGATCCGCCGGGTCGTCGACGAGGCCCTCGGCCTCGGCATCCTGGAACCGCTCCTCGAAGACGCGTCGATCACCGAGATCATGGTCAACGGCCCCGACGCGATCTTCGTCGAACGCGGCGGCCGCGTCGAGCAGTTGCCGCTCCGCTTCGTCTCGGCGGACCAGCTGATGCAGACCATCGAACGCATCGTCTCCACGGTCAACCGCCGCGTCGACGAGTCCAACCCGATGGTCGACGCCCGCCTCCCCTCCGGCGAACGCGTCAACGTCATCATCCCGCCGCTCTCCCTGACCGGCCCCATCCTCACCATCCGCCGCTTCCCGCGCTCCTTCACCCTCCAGGAGCTGATCGGCTTCGGCTCGCTCGACGAGCACATGGTGTTCCTGCTGGCGGGCCTGGTGCAGGCGAAGTTCAACATCATCGTCTCCGGGGCCACCGGCACCGGAAAGACCACCCTGCTGAACGCCCTCTCCGGTCTGATCCCGGCCCACGAACGCATCATCACCATCGAGGACTCCGCCGAACTCCAGCTCCAGCAGTCACACGTGGTCCGCCTGGAGTCCCGCCCGTCGAACGTCGAGGGCAAAGGCCAGGTCACCATCCGCGACCTGGTCCGCAACTCGCTGCGGATGCGCCCCGACCGGATCGTGGTCGGCGAGGTCCGCGGTGGCGAATCCCTCGACATGCTGCAGGCCATGTCCACAGGCCACGACGGCTCGCTCGCCACCGTCCACGCCAACAGCGCCGAGGACGCCCTGACCAGGCTCCAGACACTGGCCTCCATGTCGGACGTCGAAGTTCCCTTCGTCGCCCTGCACGACCAGATCAACAGCGCGGTCGAGGTCATCGTCCAGCTGACCCGGTTCGCCGACGGCGCCCGCCGGATCACCGAGATCGCCGTCCTCGACAGCCACGGCAGCGAGCCGTACCGGCTGGCGACGGTGGCCCGCTTCGACGCCCAGCCCATGACCCACGACGGCCGGGTCTACGGCGCCTTCCAGTACTTCCCGCTGCCACGCCGCACCGCCGACCGCCTCTACATGGCGAGCCAGCCGATCCCGCAGGCCTTCGGCGTGGCCCAGCACTTCGACCAGCTCACCACCCGAGAAGCCCGGTAGGCGGCCCATGTCCCTCCACGACCTCGTCTCCCTCACCACCGGCATCACGCTGCTGGCCTGCATCCTGGCCGTGGTGGGCCTGCACACCTACGCCTCCGGCCGGGCCCAGCGCGCCGCCCTGGTGGACCGCCTCTCCTACACCGGCCAGGCCCCGCTCACCGGGCGCCGGCGCCGCTTCCGCAACCTGGACCGGCGCCTGCGCGGCACGTCGATCGGCCGCCGCCTGGAACTCCGCCTGGCGGCAACGGGCCTGGACGTGACGCCCGGCGAGTTCCTCGTCTACATGCTCGCCACCGTCGTGGCCCTCTGGCTCATCGGCCAGGCCGCCCTCGCCCCCTTCTTCGGCCCGATCGCCGGCCTGCTCGGCATCTTCGCCGCCGTCCAGTTCCTCAACTGGCAGCGCCAGAAACGCATCGAGCGGTTCATCGCCCAACTCCCCGAACTGGCCCGCATCCTGGCCAACGCCACCCACGCCGGCCTCGCCCTGCGCACCGCGATCGGCATGGCGGCGGAGGAGCTGGAGGCCCCGGCGGGCGAGGAACTGGGCAGGGTCGCCGACCAGTTGGCGATCGGCCACTCCATGGACGACGCGCTCGGCGAGCTCGCCGACCGGCTCCCCTCCCGCGAACTGGTCGTCCTCGTCACCACGCTCGTCCTCTCCAACCGGGCGGGCGGCCAGGTGGTCTCCGCCCTGCGCAACCTGACCGAGACCCTGGAGGAGCGCAAGGAGACCCGCCGGGAGATCCGCACCCAGCTCTCCCAGGTGACCATGACGTCGTACGCCGTCCCGGTCCTCGGCGTCGGCGCCCTGTTCCTGATGAACGGGGTCAAGGACGACACCCTGGCACGCATGACCGGCACCGGGCTCGGCCAGGCGGCCGTGATCATCGCCTTCGGCCTCTATGCCGTCGGCTTCGTCCTCATCCGCCGCCTCAGCCGCATCGACGTATAGGTAGAGGTGGTATGTCACATGGCACTCCTCCTGGCTCTCCTCATGGCCCTCGCCGTCTACGGCGTCTTCGCGGGCATCCGCATGTACCGCGCGGACGCGAAGCTCCCCGCCGACCTGGCGATCGCCCTGGAGGTGGGCGCCACCCGCACCGGCGCCGCCAACTCCCTCATCGACCGCATGGGCATGCGGTACGCCCCCGCCGTGCTCCGCCTGATGGGCCCGCGCCAGGTGGCCAAGTACCGCCGCAGGATCGACCTGGCGGGCAACCCCGGCGGCCTTACCATCGACCGCTACGCGGCCCGCCGCGCGGTCTACGGCGCCCTCGGCGGCACCGGCTTCGTGGTCTTCCTCCTCCGCGGCCAGTGGCTGGTCGCCGTCCTGCTCCTCCTCTTCGGCGCGTTCTGGACGGAGGTCGGCATCTGGTCGGCGATCCGCATCCGCAAGGACGTCATCGAACGCACCCTGCCGGACTTCCTGGACGTCCTCGCGGTGGTGGTCGGCGCCGGCCTCGGCTTCCGCCAGGCCCTGGACCGGGTGGCCACGCACTACGAGGGCCCCTGGGCCGACGAACTCCGCATCACCCTCCGCCAGCTCGACCTCGGCATGAGCCGCCGCCAGGCCTTCGCGGAACTGCGCCGGCGCAACGACTCCGAACAGGTGGCGATGTTCGTGACGGCGTTGCAGCAGGGCGAGGAACTGGGTGCGCCGATCGTCGACACCCTGGTCGCGCTGGCCAAGGACATGCGCCGCACCGACGCCCAGAACGCCCGCCGCAAGGCGGCCCGGGCGGTACCGAGGGCCACCCTCATGATCACCACGTTCATGGTCCCGGCGACGCTGCTGCTGCTGGCCGCGGGCCTGCTGCTGGGCTCGGGGATCGACTTCGGGTCGGTCACGGGGAAGTAGGCGGAGGCGATGACCGTGGCGACCAACGAGCACGGGAAGAAGACCGAGCCCCGCACCACCGGAGCGGACGGCGAGAAGGTCGAGATCCGCGCCCTGCAGGCGATGTGCCGTCAGGTCTTCGGCCTCCGCCTGGCGATGATCGCCGTGGCGACCCCCGCCGCCCTCCTCAACGCCACCCCCGGCCTGGGCGCCCGTCTGGTCGGCTCGGCAGTGGTCGTCACGTTCATGGTCTCGTACGTCCTCTTCCGGGACTGGCAGCGCTTCGGCCCCCTCCTCCTGCGCCACCCCACCCTGCTGGCCGCCGACACCCTCTTCGGCTCCCTCCTCCTGATCTCGGCGGGCCCCGACACCACCCTCGCGTACGTCAGCGTCTGCACCCCCCTCCTCGCCGGCCTCCTCTACAGCTGGCGCGGAGCGGCGGTCTTCGCCTCGCTCCAGTCGCTGATCCTCCTGGTGGCGCAGGAGACACTGAGGCACCACTCGGTGCTGGCCGAGTCCCTTCTCCTGCCCGGCCTCTGCGTCATCACCGGCGCGATGGGCTCGACCCTGCGCAACCTGATGCTCCGCTTCGGCGCCGCCACCGAGGCCCTGACCGAGACCCGGGCCCGCCTGGCCGCGACCGAGGCGGCGAGCGCGGAACGCGCCCGGCTGGCCCGCGAGATGCACGACTCGGTGACCAAGACGCTGTACGGCGTGGCGCTGGTCGCCGACGGTCTCGCCGCGTCGGCGGCCGCGCCCGCGGACCGTCTGGACCCGGCCCTGATCAGACAGCAGGCGGAGCTGCTGGCGAGGGCGGCGCGCAGGGCCGCGGCGGAGTCCCGCGAACTCCTGACGGACCTGCGCGGCGGGACGGAGGCAGGCGACGTACTGCCCCAACTGGAGTCGCTGACGGCGGGCTTCACCGCGCGCACGGCCCTCCCCGCGAAATACGACGGCCCCGCCGCACCGGTCCCGCTGCCGCCCCCCACCGCCCGCCAGCTGCTGGGCATCGCGGCGGAGGCCCTGGAGAACGCGCACCGCCACGCGCACGCGACGAGGGTCGACGTACGGGCCGCCGCCACCCCCACCCACCTGGTGGTGACGATCCATGACGACGGCCGGGGCCTCCCCCCGGACACGACGCTCGAAGACCTGCGCCGCACCGGCCACTTCGGCCTGCTCGGCATGACGGAACGGGCGGCGTCGGTGGGCGCCCGTATCCAACTGACCACCGACAAGGGCACGGAGGTCCGAGTGGAGGTGCCGCTGACATGACCGACGACTTGACCGACGAGCCGGGGGGACTGCGCGTCCTGGTGGCCGACGACAACCCGGTGATCCGGGCAGGCCTGACGGCCGTCCTCTCCGCGGCGGACGACCTCACGGTGGTGGCGGAGGCCGAGGACGGCCGCGCGGCCTACGAGGCGGCCCTGCACCACCGTCCCGACGTCATCCTCCTGGACGTCCGCATGCCCGGCGTGGACGGCATGGCGGCCCTGCCCCACCTGGTCCGCGTCGCCCCGGTCATGATGCTGACGTACAGCGACGAGACGGACCTCGTGCAGGAGGCGGTCCGGCTCGGCGCCGGGGGCTACCTGGTCCACGGCGAGTTCACGACCCAGCAGCTGACACAGGCGGTACGGGACGTGGGCCGGGGCCGCCCGCACTTCACACCGACGGCGACGAACGCGTTGCTGGCGCATGTCAGAAGCCATGCAACTGCACACGCAGGACCAGAACTACGAGCTCTACCTAAGGAATCATCCCCCAAAAGGCTTTCGCAATTGCAATCGACTATGGGACAGTCATCTCAGTCCCGGTTTCAACTGAGCGGCAGGGAGGCGGAGATCATGGACCTCATCGCGTCCGGCATGAACAACCAGCAGATCGCCGCCGTCTGCTTCATCAGCGAGAAGACGGTCAAGAACCACATCAACCGCATCTTCGCCAAGCTCCACACCACCACCCGCGCCCTGGCGACGGCCAAGTGGCTGGGGGTGGCCTGAGATGAACAGGATGAACTGGGTCCGGATTTGGGTCCTGGGACCCTCCGCGGATGGGTATGTTCCGCCGTACGTTACGAGGATCGGAACCGAACCCGGAGGGGAGCACCATGAGCGACCTGATGCTGAGGATGCTTGTCGCAATGCAGCGCCGTGCCGACGACCGGGGTCAGACCGCGGTCGAGTATCTGGGGATCATCGCGGTGGTGGTGGCGATCGTGCTTGCCGTTACGGGTACCAGCATCGGCCAGACGATCCTCACCAAAATCACTGCGGAGATCAACAAGATCACGTGATGCCTGCTCGCCGCTACGGCGACTCGGGGCAGGCCTTCCCTATCTACATCACGGTAGTGGGAGGCCTGCTCTTTCTCGCGCTCGCGTACCTCGCGGTCGGCCAGGCCGCGGTGAACCGGAACGGTGCCCAGACGGCCGCCGACGCGGCGGCCCTCGCCGCGGCCATGAACACGCGTGACGAGCTTGCGGACCAGTGGGTGAAGGACGTACTCGACCCGACCAAGTGGCAGGACATATTCGACGGCAACGTGGACGTCGCGGATTCCTGCTGGCGTGCCGCCCAACTGGCGTCCCAGAACGACGCGACGGCTCAGTGCACATCCGAACCGCCACTGAGTTACAAGGTCGATGCCGAGACGAACAAGACCGTGGGCGACTCCGTCGTGCCGGGGACCGAGAACATGAGGTCGACGGCACACGCCACCGCCGTGATCGAGTCGATCTGCAAGTTCAGGCTGTCCGGTGCGGTCGGCGTACTGCCCGAACTCACCTGCAGGGACCGGAACTGGACCCTGGACCCGGCCGACCTCACGGATCTCCCGGGTCCCGAGGACCTCTTCGACGTCCATCTGGCCGACTGACAAGCGAATCGACGAGTGAAGAAGGAAGCGGTGCGATGAGCATTCGGTTCACTGCGATGGCTCGCAGGGGGACGGTCGCGTTGCTGGTCGCGACCGGTCTGGCCGTGGCAACCGGCTGCGGCGGTGGGAGCGACGACAAGGCGGACAAGCCCCAGACGTCGGCCTCCGCCTCGAAAGGCAGCGGATCGAACCCGAGCGCTCAGGAAGGCCAGTCCGAGACGCCATTGGCCGAACTCAAGGGAACGGACGGCCTTCTCCTGCAGGTCACCTCTGCTCAGCGGGACTCGGGTGGCTTCGTCACCGTCAACGGGGACATCAAGAACGACGGCGCCAACTCGGTTGTCATCCCCGCTCAGGTCAGCGGTGACGAAACGGAGATCACCAAACACGGCTTCTCCCTCGGCGGGGCCACCTTGGTGGACTCGAAGGGGAAGAAGCGCTACTACGTCCTCCGTGACACGGACGGTCGACCGCTCACCAGTACCGGCATCACGAATGTGGACGCCGGCCAGACCATCCCCGTCTTCATGCAGTTCCCCGCCCCGCCGGCGGACACCACCGAAGTGACCCTCCAACTCCCCACCTTCGCCAGCGGCACCATCAAGATCTCCGGGTGAGGCCGAAGTGACCACACCACGCCTCCCCCTGACCCTGGGCGCCGCGACGCTCCTCCTCGTCGCGAATCTCTACGGCGCGACGACCGCCCGTGCGGACGGCGGCGACCCGAGCGTCCCCCCGGGCACGGAACCCTCCGCCAGCGCCCCCGTGAAGATCGACCCGACCGACCCAGACCTGAAGCTCCCCGAGGGCGCCACCCTCGCCGCACCCAAGGTCCTGGACATCAAGTCGGTCGTCGAGGACCAGAGCGGTGACGAGCGCCGTACGGACACCAACACGGACGTGACGTTCGCCCTCCAGGCCGAGGTGCTGTTCAGCAAGGACAGCGCGAAGCTGAGCGAGGCCGCGAAGGCGCGGATCGGGGCGATCGCCGACGAGATCAGGAAGCAGAACCCGACCCAGGTCCGCGTCTTCGGCTTCACCGACAACCTGGGCACCTCGGCCCACGGGGACGTCCTCTCCCGCCAGCGCGCCAACGCCGTACAGGGCGTCCTGGACCAGGACCTGAACGACCCGAACATCACCTTCGACGTCCGCGGTTACGGCGAGCAGTACCCGATCGCGGACAACTCGACGGAAGAGGGAAGGAAGAAGAACCGCCGGGTGGAGGTCACGTTCCCGCGGACCGGCTCCTGAAGATCTTCCACGGCACGGCTCGGCCCCCGACGGTCATCCACCCCGCCCCTCCTCGACACTCACATTCACACTCACCCTCGCCCCCGCCTCCACACCCCACCCAGCCATCGCCCCGGCCTCCGCCTCCAGCACATGCCGGGAACGGAGCCGGGGCAGTCCGAGACGCCCCGGCCGCATGGTGCGCACGGCGATGACCTTGAGGCGGCGATCCAGATAGGCGACATCGATCGCCATCCGCATCCGAAAGGTGTGGATCCCGTTGGCGGGCGACAGCAGAATCGCGCCGTCAAGACCGTCACGCCCCAGCAGCCCTCTGGTACGCGCACGAATGGAGGCGGCGATCTCCAACGGAACAGCCGTCACCCCACCCCCACCACCATGCACGAGCAACGTCCCGCGCCCGTCTCGCCACCGCCCCACGCTCCACCCCTTCCATGGCTCCGCCACAGGTGTTCGCTCCGACCGTATCCACAATGCGGGTGACAGGTGATGTGGCGACCGATGTCCCGGCTGAGGCGAGGCTCCTCCGGCCTCTCCGAGGTCTGGACACGTGTCACCCGAGTCCGCGGATATCGTTGAGCGGATCAAGAGACCTCTAGCCCCACCTGGAGCCCCCCGGTGAACCGCCCTGCCCGGCTTCCCTCCGCCGTGCCCACCACCTCTGCGGTCCTGCTTCCGGCCGCCCGCAGTTCCTCTGACTCGGAGACCCGCGTGAAGAGGAATGCACATGGCTGACCGTCTGAAGGTCGACGGCACCGAACTGGACAGGTTTTTCAAGGACTTGAAGAAGGCGCAGGAGTCGTTCACAGCGTTGCAGAAGGTGTTGCACGACCCAGGGGTCAACGGCCTCGGCACGGACGACCTGGACAAGGCGTGTGACCGGTTCCAGGAGGACTGGCACTACGGGGCGAAGGAGATCGCCGAGCAGATCGGGGAGCTCACGGACATCACGAAGAAGGCGAAGGACGACTTCCACGAGGTGGACGTAGCTCTGGAGAAGGCGTTGGAGAAGGCCCGGAGCAAGGGCGGGGGCAAGTGACGGTCGCGAACCCCTACCCCCATCTCGGCTTCAACCCGGTGCCCGGCAGCACCGACCTGGTGCGGGAGATCCACCGCAAGCTGTCCGACTGCGCCAAGGAGATGGAGAAGGCGCACTCCAAGGTCACGAAGCTGATGAACGGCAGCTACTGGGAGGGAGACGCGGCCGTCGCCTTCCGGGAGCAGCTGGAGGGTGGCCCGTTGCCGCTCAACCTGAAGAACGGTGCCCACTCTGTCAACAAGGCGGCGAGGCACCTGGATCTCTGGGTCACGGAGCTGGAGGAGTTCCAGCGGCGCGCGAAGAGACTCGACGGCGAGGCCAAGGACGCCCGCGAGGCATTGCAGCGGGCCCAGGGGCACGCGGACGCGGCGGAGAGGACCGCGGGCAAGAGCAAGGCCCGCGATGGCGCCGACTCGGCCCTGCACAAGGCGAACAACAAGGTCACGGCGGCGCAGGGGGACCTGGACGACGTACTGAAGCGCGCCCGCTCCCTCGCCGGCGAGCACGAGGAGACCGCCCGCAAGCGGGCCCGGCACATCAGCGACGCCACACACAAGCTGGCGCCGCACGAACCGAACGCGTGGGACAAGTTCACCGACTGGCTGGGCGACAACCTCCCCGACATCCTCAGCGCGTGCGCCGCCGTCCTGGGTGTGATCGCACTGCTGGGCCTCACGGCCATCGCGCCCTGGATGCTGTTCCTGGCGGCGGGCCTCCTCAGTGGAATGGCCTTCGGCCTCCGGGTCAGCGACCCCGAAGTCCTGGCATCACTGGAGGACGGCTTCACCAAGGGTGAACTGGACGTCGACTTCTGGGGCAACCTGCTGGGGGTCGCGGGGGACTTCCTGGGGATGCTGCCGGGGTTGGGGGCGGTGGCAAAGGGGGCCATGAAAGCCCCTGAGTTGCTGGCCGCCACGGCAGGATCGGTCGGCGAGGCCGAGGAAGTGTTGACCCTCGGGCAGAAGATTGCCAAGGCCGGAGCCAGAGCGGGGACCTCGATCAAGACGGTGGGCGTCTCGGTTCGGACAGAGGCCGCGGCAGCCGAAGGGGCTGTGAGCCTTCTGTCTCATCCCCGTGTGTTCGGCGGACGGCTGGCGCCGATCGTCGAAAAGGTCGACAAGCCGGCTACGATCCTGGGGGCCGGCACAGCCGTCTATGGCGTCGCCAGCAGCTTCGCTGACGCCCTGGACAACGACACGGCCAAGACAGTCAGCAGCCTTCTCGACGGACCGAGAACCTTGGGCGTCGACGTTCCGGCCACAGCGGGCGCGCTCCACTTCCTGCTGCGTGGCGCGGGGGAAGCGTCATGAGCGCTGTCGCCTACATGATCGACGACTCGGCCAGGAGCAAGGACGTCGATGTCTGGTTCGCGTTGCCTCCGGGATTCGTGCCACTTCCGCTCGACGAGTTGGCGGCGGCAACGCGTGATGTGGCACAGGCGGAAGATCCGGTGACCGGTCTTGGTCCGGTGCTCCGACTGGCCCAACTGCTTCTGGAAGCCGGCGCGGTGCACTGTTGCCTGGGGCTTCACGCGGACGATGAGGGGGACGGCGGACCGTTGCTGTCTCTTTTCACGCTTGCCTGGCGTGGTACCGACTGGGCTCCGCGCAGTGTCCTCGCAGGACGGGCGGCCGCTGGTACGGAAGGGGCCGAGCACATCGAAACGCTGGACCTGCCGTGCGGTCCGGCCTCGCTCGTGCAGACGCGTCTGCACGAGCCACCAGAGCTGGGACTCGGCGCCCCTGATGGACTGCTGCAGGTCACAGCATACGTTCCGTGTCTCGACGGCAGACGTGTCGCGATCCTCTCACTGGCCACAACGGAGGTCGAGCACGCTCGGCACTACCGAGATCTGCTCAGGGACATCGCCGGTACGGTCAGTTTCGAAGACCCGCTTCCGGAAGCGTCCGACGACGAACCCGACAAGGAATGACATGCTCCATACGCACCACCCCACGGCCTGGGACGATCCGGCGACCCGCCGCGCGTGGGCGAAGCTGGTCACCTGCGCGTTCTTGGGTCAGATCCTGTGGCCCGCAGCGTGGCTGGGGCTGCTGGCCTGGTACGTGATCATGTCGATGACCTGGACGCTGTGGCTCTTCTTCGTTCCTCTGCTCTACTCGTTCTACCGGGCGTTTCTTCAGCCGTCCTACATCTCCTGGGCCTTCCAAACGCGGCGTCTGCTGCGCGCCTATCCATGGCAGGTGTTCGAGGAACCGGAAAACGGGATCGGAAAGGTTCCAGGAGCCACCGCCGGGGACGTCTGGTTGAGCTTCCCCAACCCGGAGCGCCCGGACGAGAAGCTGCCGATGATTCTGAAGGTGCACATTCGGTCCATGTGGTGGAGGCGGCGTCTCGGGCGTGGCTACACGACGGAGAAGACCAAGCAGATCAGGGAGGTGTGGATCGCCGGCGACCCTCGCTTCGCCGCCGTCATCGCGGTTCCCGGTCCCAGTCGCTTCCATGTGGTCCAACAGCGCCCGATGAACAAACGAGGCGTCGCCGACCCCCGTGGCGCAAGTCCGGCCGCCCTCGAACGAGCCCGCCGTGCCGGAGTACGGCTACCGGACCCGAACTCCGCGACCGGGTGAACAACCCGGTGCCTTATGGAGTTGCCGCGACCCAGGTCCCCGGGTAAGACCTCCCCCATGACATCACTCGGCGCTGTCTTCCGTCCCCAGCTTCCCCCCGAGCGGTTGCGGGACGTCGTTCGGGTTGCTGACGGGGTGGGGCTCGAAGAGCTGTGGTTGTGGGAGGACTGTTTTCGGGAGGGCGGGATTTCCGGGGCCGCGGCCGCTCTTGCCTGGTCGGAGCGGGTGCGGGTCGGGGTCGGGCTGCTGCCGGTGCCGTTGCGGAACGTCGCCGTCACCGCCATGGAGGTCGCCGCGCTGCACCGGATGTTCCCGGGGCGCGCGACCGTCGGCGTCGGGCACGGTGTGCAGGACTGGATGGGCCAGGTCGGCGCCCGCGCCGACTCCCCGCTGACCCTGCTGCGCGAGCATCTCGACGCCCTGCGCGCGCTGTTGCGCGGGGAACGGCTCACCGTCAGCGGGCGGTACGTCCACCTCGACGACGTCACGCTCGACTGGCCGCCCGCCGGCCCGGTCGAGATCCTCGCCGGCGCCGAGGGCCCTCGTACGCTGCGCCTCTCCGGTGCCGCCGCCGACGGGACCGTTCTCACCGCCGCCACCTCGCCCGACCGCGTCCGCCGGGCCCTGCGGCTCATCGAGGAGGGGCGGCTGGCCGCGGGACGCGACGCGGGCGAGCCGCACAGGGTCGTCGTCTATCTGCTCACCGCCACCGGACCCGACGCCCCCGCCCGGCTCCGGGCCGAACTCGTCGCGGAGGGGCTGGAGTCCGTCCCCGACCTCGGTGTCGCCGGCGACGCGGGCGCCGTCGCCAAGGCCGTGCAGCGGCTCGTGGAGGCCGGCGCCGACACCGTCATCCTCCAGCCGACGGCGGACGATCCCGACCCCGAGGCCTTCGTACGGTTCACCGCGGAGGAGGTCCGGCCGCTGGTGCCGTAAAGGGTGGTGCAAGGGGATGTGCAAGGGGTGGTGCAACGGGTGCCCGGGAGCAGGCCGCCCGGCGTTGTCAGTGGCGGGTGCCACACTCGCCGGTATGACGACCAACGACGTTCGGCTGCGGTCCGTACGGGACGACGATCTCGAGATCTTCCTCGCCTACGAGCACGACCCGGAGGCCGTCCGGCGGTCGAGGTTCACGCCCCGGCCGCGGGAGGCCTTCCTCCGGCACTGGAGGGAGCGGGTGCTCGGGGATCCGACCGGTCTGGTGCGGACCGTCGTCGTGGACGGAGAGGTCGCGGGGAACATCGTCGCCTGGTGGGAGGGCGAGCGCCGGTTCACCGGGTACTGGCTCGGGCGCGCCTACTGGGGGAGAGGCGTCGGCAGCCGCGCCCTCGCCCTCTTCCTCCGGGAGGAGACCGTACGGCCCCTGTTCGCCGACTCCTTCGCCGAGAACACCGCCTCCGTACGCCTCCTGGAGAAGAGCGGCTTCGTGCCGTACGACGACCCGCGGCACCCCGTGGACGAGGGGTATGTGCTGCTCGTGCTGAGCGAGGACGGCACGGGGCGCGCTGAACCCCTCGACGCGTAGGTGGACGGCGGCCGAGGGCGCCCGGCCGCCCGCCCTACGACCTGGTCACGCCGTTCCGGCGGCGCGCGGATGGTCGCCCGTGGCCCCGTCGATCAGTTCCCGCACGATGTCCATGTGCCCGGCGTGCCGCGCCGTCTCCTCGATCATGTGGACGAGGACCCAGCGCAGGGAGACGGAGTGGTCCCGCCAGTCCGGGCGGCCCAGGGCGTCCAGCGGGCGTTCGGTGATCACCGTGTCGGCCGCGGCGCGCGCACGTCCGTAGAAGTCGATGATCTGCCGGGTCGTCTCGTCGGGGCCGACGGTCAGGTCGTCGTCGGTGCTCGGGTCGAACCACAGCGGCTCGACCTCGCCGCCGAAGCTCGCCACGAACCAGGCGTACTCCACCGACGCCAGATGCTTCACCAGCCCCAGCAGGTTCGTCCCCGACGGGGTCATCGGCCGGCGGAGCTGTTCGTCGTCGAGGCCCTGCAGTTTCCACAGGACCGCGTCCCGGTGCCGGTCCAGGCTCGTGTGCAGGGTTTCCTTCTCACCTGCGGTGTACATCTCATCGGTCTTCATGGCGGGCGAAATTAGCAGCGGGTACCGGCAACCCGCTGCGATTATGCGGCCCATGGCAGAGCAGCAGACGCACCGCGCCTTCGAGGACCTCGTCGCCGAGGGCGCCGCCGTGCCGACCGAGGGGTGGGACTTCTCCTGGTTCGACGGGCGCGCCACCGAGGCCCGCCCCACCTGGGGGTACGCCCGTGCGGCCGGTGGGCGCCTGGCCCGCGCCTCGGCGGCGCTCGACATCCAGACCGGCGGCGGCGAGGTGTTCGACTTCGCCCTCGGTACGGCGGCCCCGGACCGGCCCTGGCTGCTCGCCGCCACCGAGGGCTGGCCGCCGAACGTCACGAAGGCGAGCGCCCTGCTGAGCGCGCGCGGTGCCGTGGTCGTCGACTCGCCCGAGGACGCCCCGCTGCCGTTCGCGGACGAGACCTTCGACCTGGTCCTCAGCCGGCACCCGGTGCGGGCGCACTGGGCCGAGATCGCGCGCGTGCTGTGCCCGGGCGGCACGTACTTCGCGCAGCACGTCGGGCCCGCCAGCGTCTTCGAGCTCGTCGAGTTCTTCCTCGGCCCGCAGCCGGAGGCCGTCCGCGGCGGCCGGCACCCCGACGGCGAGCGCGCGGCGGCGGAGGCGGCCGGGCTGGAGGTCGTCGGTCTGCGGGCGGAGCGGCTGCGGATGGAGTTCCACGACATCGCGGCCGTCGTGTACTTCCTGCGGAAGGTCGTGTGGATGGTCCCCGGCTTCACGGTCGAGGAGTACGAGCCCCGACTCCGCGCCCTGCACCGGCGGATCGAGGCCGAGGGCCCGTTCGTCGCGCACAGCTCGCGGCACCTCTTCGACGCCCGCAGACCGGCGCGCCGGCCGTGATCCACCGGCCTTGCAAAGCCAGGCGGCGAAGAATGGCCAAGAACTGCCGTCCGGGCTTCCGGGCATCCGACCGGTTGTAAAGCAAGCCAAGCGATCAAGGTAGGGCATATCGTGACGCGATGCATCAATACGGTCAACTAGTGCTCTAGTTCGTGGATCTGCGCATAAGTGAACGTGGACCCTTTCCGTTCATCCTCTGTCTTCACAGCGTTCCCGCATCGTTACCTCTTTCGTTTCGTATCACCCGGTTGGCTCACGTAAGTTCAGACCAAGGCAATTCGCGTGAGCAAAGCTGCGCGGGCGGTACCGCGCAGTGGAGGGGGCTGCGCGGTGCCGTAACGCCCCACTCGCTCCCGTCAAGTCATCGTTCGCGCCCGGGGTAGCCCGTCGGGGGGACGGGCGCACAACTCGCCGAGGCATCCCCAAGACGGCTCAAACCCTCTTGATCTCCCCGTAAGCGGCTACTTTTCCTGGGATTCCGCTGTGAATCGGCCAATCGGGACCCGTGAATCCAGCGTTTCGGGCCCGTCAGGGCGTCGTCGGACGACTCCGGAGAGTAGTTAATGCGTGCTGATGCACGCAGCATCACTTACGAAGGGTTATGGTGGAAGCCCCCCCTCGGGCCGGTCCGTCTCCCCCCCACGGACCGGCCCGTTTTTTGTGCCCGCTTCTCACCCACTTCTCAGTCGGCCTCAGGGGCGCGCCCCCGAAGGGGTGCGGGACACTGGCGACATGCGGCTCCGCCGCGTGGGCGCGAACAGCCATAACCCGCCCGCACTCGCCAAACGGCACAAGCCCTTACCCCTATTGGGCGCCATCCCCACCGCGCCTCCTCCAACTCCCAGCGGGGTAGGCTTCGGCGGGCGGACCCCCGCATCCGAATCACGAGGGGCGGACTCAAGTGAACCTGCGCGACAAGCTGCGCGGCCTGCTCGTCAGGCTCTACGCACGCCGGGTGGAAGGCCACCTGGACCACGCTCAGGTGCCCAAGCACATCGGCGTCATCATGGATGGCAACCGCCGCTGGGCGAAGGCCGCGGGATCCAGCACGGTGCACGGTCACCGCGCCGGCGCCGAGAAGATCGAGGAGTTCCTCGGCTGGTGCTCCGAGACCGACGTCGAGGTCGTCACCCTCTGGCTGCTCTCCACGGACAACTTCGACCGCGCCAAGGAAGAGCTGGTCCCCCTCCTCGGCATCATCGAGGACGTCGTCCGCACCCTCGCCGCCGACGGCCGCTGGCGCGTCCACCACGTCGGCACCCCCGACCTGCTGCCCTCCCCGATGCAGACCGCGCTGAAGGAGGCCGAGGAGGCCACCGCGCACGTCGACGGAATACTGGTGAACGTCGCCATCGGCTACGGCGGCCGCCAGGAGATCGCCGACGCCGTCCGCTCGATGATCCTGGACGCCCACGACAAGGGCGTCGCGATGGAGGACCTCGCCGACTCCGTCACCGTCGACATGATCGGCCGTCACCTCTACACCGGCGCCCAGCCCGACCCGGACCTGGTGATCCGAACCAGCGGCGAGCAGCGGCTGTCCGGATTCATGCTCTGGCAGACCGCCCACGCCGAGTACTACTTCTGCGAGGTCTTCTGGCCCGCGTTCCGCAAGGTCGACTTCCTGCGCGCCCTGCGTGACTACGCGGCCCGGCACCGCCGCTACGGCGGGTGACGTCATCGTGACGGCGGACGTCAACACGGCATACGCCCCCCGCCACCGTCGCCACGCTGGATAACCCCGCCGTCACGGTGGATGACCCCACCCCGCCCATGAGGCGTAAATCACCCATATTGGGGCGCGAGTAACACGGAGTTCACTTTCCCGTCGTTGCGGACCGTGGCATGGTGGCGCATGTTCGAGGGCATAAGCCAAGCAGGTCGATGCCCGAACCACGGGCATCGGTTCTCAGTGGGCGGCTCGGGGCCGCCCGCCCGGGAGGCCCTTTGCACCAGCCCGACCGTGCGGTCACGGCACGGAAGAAGCAGCGGGGGGCCGGTTTTCGGCCCGTGCAAGGCGGCCGTCAACCGGTCCAGCTCGCCTTCGTCGCTCCCCGACCTCATCCGAGGGGGTACGTCCTTCCGTGGTGACCAGCACAACGCGCCGCAAGTCCGACCGGCGCACCTATGTTCTCGACACCAGCGTCCTGCTGGCCGACCCGAACGCCATGGCCCGCTTCGAGGAGCACGAGGTCGTGCTCCCGATCGTCGTGGTCACGGAACTCGAGGCCAAGCGGCACCATCCCGAACTCGGTTACTTCGCCAGGCAGGCGCTGCGCCTGCTCGACGACTACCGGGTCCGGCACGGCCGTCTGGACGCCCCGATCCCGATCGGGGACCTCGGCGGCACGATCCGTGTCGAGCTCAATCACTCGGACCCCAGCGTGCTGCCCAGCGGCTATCGCCTGGGGGACAACGACTCCCGCATCCTCGCGGTCGCCCGCAACCTGCAGGCCGAGGGGTACGACGTCACCGTCGTCTCGAAGGACCTCCCGCTCAGGATCAAGGCGTCGTCGGTCGGCCTCCTCGCCGAGGAGTACCGCGCCGAACTCGCCATCACGGGCGCCTCCGGCTGGACCGGAATGTCCGAACTGACGCTGTCCGGCGAACAGGTGGACCTCCTCTTCGAGGAAGGGCACGTGTACGTCCCGGAGGCCTCCGACCTCCCCGTGCACACCGGCCTGACCATCCAGTCCGAGCGCGGCAAGGCGCTGGGCCGGGTGACGGCCGAGGGCAACGTCCGTGTGGTGCGCGGCGATCGGGAGGCGTTCGGCATCAAGGGCCGCAGCGCCGAGCAGCGCATCGCGCTCGATCTGCTGCTCGACCCGGACGTCGGCATCGTGTCGATGGGCGGCCGGGCCGGCACCGGCAAGTCGGCGCTGGCGCTGTGCGCGGGCCTGGAGGCGGTCCTGGAGCGCCGCCAGCACAAGAAGGTGATGGTCTTCCGTCCGCTGTACGCGGTCGGCGGGCAGGAACTGGGCTATCTGCCGGGCTCCGAGTCGGAGAAGATGAGCCCTTGGGCGCAGGCGGTCTTCGACACCCTCTCGGCGGTCACCAGTCGCGAGGTCATCGAGGAGGTCACCGCCCGCGGGATGCTGGAGGTGCTGCCGCTCACCCACATCCGCGGCCGCTCCCTGCACGACGCGTTCGTGATCGTGGACGAGGCGCAGTCACTGGAACGGAACGTCCTGCTGACCGTTCTGTCCCGGATCGGCGCGAATTCGCGGGTGGTTCTGACCCACGATGTGGCGCAAAGGGACAATCTGCGCGTCGGACGTTACGACGGTGTGGTTGCCGTCGTGGAGAAGCTGAAGGGGCATCCGCTGTTCGCGCATGTCACCCTCACCCGGTCCGAGAGGTCCCAGATCGCCGCTCTTGTGACCGAAATGCTGGAGGACGGACACATCTGAGCCATCTGATCCCTGTGTCCAACTTGGGCTGATTACCCATCCGTTGGCGCCGTCCGGCAAAGGCCCCGAGCCTAGTCGGGCGGCGCCTTCGCGTGTGGCGGTTTCCTGAAATCCCCAGGGAGAAACCGGATGTGAGCTTTCACACGCAACTCTGAATTGCCACCCGGCGTCTGGTTACGGCAGAGTCTCACTCCTGTCAGGCCCCGCATACGACACACCTGTACCCCCAGCGGTACGGAACAACAGAAGCATCACTGCTAATTCCATAGCGACGTCGTATGCCGCCCGAGCACCACGCGGCGCTCCCTTCCAGGAGTTGCCCACCGGGCCCGTGTCTCCCGTGACCCAGTAGTGAGGAGACCAGTGTCAGGGGCACGATTGCGTCCGCCAGGGTCACCGAAGCGGTCGATGCTGGAAGGAAACCGTGTGAGCCGGATCTCGGTCCGGGGATTCGCAGTGGCCTCGGCCACCGCGGTCACCGCCGTCGGAAGCGTCGTGGGTGTGGCCTCGGGCAGTGTTGCCCAGCCGAACAACGACGCCGAGGCTACGGCAGCCGACACCACGCTCCTCGCGGATCTGCCCGCGGGTGAGCAGGCCCAGGTGCAGACCGCGTCCCTGACGCAGCAGGCCGACGCCGTGGCGATCCAGGCGGACGCCTCCGCCAAGAAGGACGCCGAGCAGGCCGCCCGGGTGGCCGCAGCCAAGACCGCCGAGGCCAAGAAGGCCGAGGCCGAGAAGGCGGCGAAGGAAGCCAAGGAGCGCGCCCAGGCGAAGGAAGCGGCCAGCAGGTCCTCCTCCAGCTTCCCGGTCCAGAGCTCGTACACCGTGGCGCAGATCCAGGCGATGGCGCAGCAGATGGTGGCCAGCGGCCAGTACCAGTGCTTCAGCAACATCGTGGACCACGAGTCCAGTTGGAACTACCAGGCGGTCAACGCCTCCTCCGGCGCCTACGGCCTCTTCCAGGCTCTGCCCGGCTCCAAGATGTCCTCTGTGGGCGCCGACTGGCAGACCAACCCGGCCACGCAGATCAAGTGGGGCCTCAACTACATGAACTCGCGGTACGGCAGCCCTTGTGAGGCCTGGTCGTTCTGGCAGGCGAACCACTGGTATTAGGCGTTCCGCCCAGGTTCGGCCGACGAACTGCTCTGCGGCTCGTGGGTGCTTGCGGTTCGTAGGCGTCCGCGGGTCGTGTGTGGCTGGTCGCGCAGTTCCCCGCGCCCCTAAAAGACAAAAAGACAAAAGCAGGGCGCGTCGCAGTGAGCCCTTCTCAACCATTGGCAGCCCCTCCCCCGTCCTAGGGGGAGGGGCTGTTGCCCTGTACGGTCGGATCGGACGACTCCAGGGGGGAGTGGTGGGGAGAGGGCGGATCATGTCGCGCGTGCCTGAGTGGCTCGGCCGCATCGGCGCTGGACTGACCGAGATGGGCGAGCGGTTGGACGAGCGCCGGGCCGAGGTGGAGCGGGAGCACACCGAGCCGGAGCCGCCCGCCCCGGCCGTGTCCGTTCCGGCGCACGCCCCCGCCCCCGACCCGGCCCCGCCGGTCCCCGCACCCGTCCGGAAGCCGGTGCCGCGTCCCGACCCGGTGACGGCAGTCCCCTGGGGTGTGCGCGTCGCCGCCGAGGCCGGCTGGCGGCTGCTGGTGCTGGCCGGCGCGGTCTGGATCCTGATGCGGGTCATCAGCTCCGTGCAACTGGTCGTCTTCGCCTTCGTCGTCGCCCTGCTCATCACCGCCCTGCTCCAGCCCACGGTCGCCCGCCTGCGCCGTTACGGCGTCCCGCGCGGGCCCGCCACCGCGCTCACCGCCATCTCCGGCTTCGTGGTGATCGGCCTGATGGGCTGGTTCGTGACCTGGCAGGTCATGGAGAACATCGACACCCTCTCCGACCAGATCCAGAGCGGCATCGACGATCTGCGCAACTGGCTGCTGAAGAGTCCCTTCCACGTCACCGACAAGCAGATCAACCAGATCGCCAAGAACCTCCGCGAGGCCATCGGCGCCAACACCGACCAGATCACGTCGTTCGGCCTGGAGGGAGTCCAGGTCGTCGTGGAGGCCCTGACCGGCATCCTGCTGGTCTTCTTCTCGACGCTCTTCCTGCTGTACGACGGCGACCGCATCTGGCAGTGGTTCCTCAAGCTGGTCCCCGCCGCCGCCCGCGAGGGGGTGGCCGGCGCCGGCCCGCGCGCCTGGCGCACGCTCACGGCCTACGTCCGGGGCACGGTCCTGGTCGCCCTCATCGACGCCATCTTCATCGGCATCGGCATCTACTTCCTGCATGTCCCGATGGCCGTGCCGCTGGCAGTCTTCATCTTCCTGTTCTCGTTCATCCCGCTCGTCGGCGCCGTCGCCTCCGGCGCGCTGGCGGTGATCGTGGCGCTGGTGACCCAGGGCGTCGTCACCGCGGTGCTGACCCTGGCCGTCGTCCTAGCGGTCCAGCAGATCGAGGGCCACATCCTCCAGCCGTTCATCCTGGGCCGGGCGGTCCGCGTCCATCCCCTCGCCGTGGTCCTCTCGGTCACGGCCGGCAGCCTGGTAGCGGGCCTGGGCGGCGCGGTGGTGGCGGTGCCGCTGGTCGCGGTGACCAACACGGTCGTCAGCTATCTGCACCGCTACTCGCAGGAACGCTACGCGGGCACCGAGCCCGACGAACCCGAACAACCACCCGAATCAGCCCGCCCGGCGCCCGACGACGGCGATCAGCCGCATCAATCGCCCCGTCCTGCGCCCGACGACGCTGATCAGTCGCATCAGTCACCCCGTCCTGCGCCCGACGACGCTGATCAGTCGCATCAGTCACCCCGTCCTGCGCCCGACGACGCTGATCAGTCGCATCAGTCACCCCGTCCCGCGCCCGACGACGCTGATCAGTCGCATCAGTCACCCCGTCCCGCGCCCGACGACGGCGATCAGCCGCATCAATCGCTCCGTCCGACGCCTGACGACGGCGATCAGCCACATGAATCAGCCCGTCCGGCGTTTGAGGACGAGGCCGTTCAGGCCGAAGGGGGGTCTGGGGGCGCAGCCCCCAGGGATGCGGCAGACCCCGCCCACCAGCAGTGAGCGGGGTCTCCGGAGCGGCGGTGCCTACTCGGTGCGCAGCCCGTCCGGGCGCATCAGGCGCAGCAGCGCCGGCAGGCTGAGCAGGGTCACGGCGAGGACGATCGCCGCACCGAACCCGGTCATCGACAGCACGCTCGGCCAGTCCACGCGCAGCGGTACGGCCGTCATCTTCATCAGCACCCCGCCGAGCGTCAGCCCGACCACCACGGCCAGCAGCAGGCCCAGGGTGATGGGGATCGTCGTCTGCCAGAGCACGGACAGGGTGAGGGTGCGGCGCCGGGTGCCGAAGGCGATCAGCGACGACAGCAGCTTCTTGCGCTCGCGCAACTGCTCCAGCTGGGAGACCAGCAGGCTCGCCCCGATGAGGGCGAGGACGGCGGCGGCGCCCACGAACAGGCCGGTGCGGATGGTGTCGTAGCGGGTGGAGCGCTGGGTCGACTGCCAGATCGACACGTCGGCGAGCGGGTCGACCGTGTGGACGGCGGTCCGTACCTCCTCGGTGGCGTCCGATTCCGGGACCTTCGGGTCCAGCAGGACGTAGACGCTGCTCGTGAGGCTCGGGCGGGCCTTGGCCGGCAGGGCGGACGGGGTGGCCAGCAGGCCCGTTAGGTCGCTGCGCAGGGCGTCCTTGCGGACCTGCGCCCGTCCGAGCTCGGCCGGCAGCGTCCAGCGGGCCTCGATTCCCTTCGTGCCGCCGGGGTAGGTGGGGTCGACCCAGACCGTGTGCCCCGGCGTCATCATTTTGCGGGAGGCGGGATCGGTGAACGCGTCACTGGAGATGAAGACGTCACCGTCGTGGCAGGCGGAGATTCTGGCCAGTTCCCGCAGGGCCGCGCAGTCGCCGACCATGATCTGCACGGTGTCCTCGGTGCCTGCGGGCCGGGCCCCGAACTGGGTGTCCGACAGTGCCACGGTCTGCCGTACGCCCCGGGTCTCCCGCAGTGCGCGGGTGGTGGCGTCCGGCGTCGTGGCGGCGCGCAGGTCGACCTCCAGCTGGGTGCGGGACGGGTCCTTCCCGGTCGACTTGGTGTAGTCCGCGTCGACGCCGGAGAACAGCATCTGGAGCGCGATCGCCCCGGCCACCGCCACCGCGATGCCGTTCACCATCCGGGCCGCCGTACCGCTGCTCAACTGGAGCCTGCGCACCGCCAGTTGCCAGGAGACCGGGCCGCCGTCCAGGCGGCCGACGGCCCGCTCCACCACCCACGGCAGCAGCGCGGTGATGCCGACCAGCAGGGCCAGCACGCCGAAGGACACCAGGTAGGGGTTGAAGTTGCCGCCGCTGTTGCCCTTCCCGATCATCGGGGCGAGCATCAGCAGGCCGAGCAGCGGCAGCAGCAGCCGCCACCACAGCCGGCGCCGCCCGGGTCCGGACGTGCGCACCACGCCCAGCGGTTCGATGACGACCCGGCGCAGCGAGAACAGGGTGACCAGCACGGCGGTCGCCGGGACCGCGACGGCCACCAGCAGCGCCAGGACGGGCGACGGGGTGAGGTAGTCCGGGAAGATGCTGATGCCGAACAGCTCGATCGACCCGGCGAGCTGGGCACCGGCCAGGAAGAAGCCGACGCCGAACGCCAGACCCAGCACGGAGCCCGCGAGCGCCTCGCCCGCCGCGATCCGCCGGGCCATCCCGCCGTCGCAGCCGACCAGCCGCAGCGCCGCGAGCCGCCGGTCGCGCTGCTCGCCGCCGAACCGCACGGCGGTGGCGACGAAGATGGCGACCGGGGTGAGCAGCACCACGAACACCATCAGGACGAGCAGCAGCAGGACCGGGTCCAGTGGTTCGGAGCCCTGGTCGGAGGTGTCCCCGAAGTGGTTGATCCGCTCCACCGAGGCCTTGCCGATCAGCGGGGCCAGGTGCTCGGAGCCCGCGTAGTAGGCGAGTTCGCGGGAGCCGATGAGCCCGGAGTCCCCGATGGTGCCGACGACCTTGCCGGGCAGCCGCTCGCGCAGCAGTGCGGTGCCGGAGGACTTCAGCAGGTCGGCCAGCGCTGGGGAGACGTACATCTCGCCCACGGCCGGGAACCGGTCGATGCCCGGCGGCAGGGGTGCCTTGGCGCCCTCCGGCTGGAGCAGCCGGCCGCGCACGTCCTGGGAGTGCCAGACGGTGTCGGAGTGGGCGACCACGACGGTGTCGTCGGCCGCCGGGATCTTCGCGGGGGACAGCAGGTAGTCCTGCCGGGCCGCCTCGCGCTGGTGCCGGGTGTCCAGGATGCTGGGCACCGCCGCCGTGAGCAGCAGCAGCGCCACCCCGAGCCCGACGCCGACGCCCGTCAGCAGCGCCCGGATCCAGCCCTCGCGCCCGCCGGTGAAGGCGAACCGCGCCCCCATGGCCAGATCCCCGGCCCAGCGCCCCCGGCTCATACGGCCCGCTCCATGTCCCGGGACTTGCCGTCCCGTACGACGATCTCGCGGTCGGAGTAGGCGGCCACCCGCGCCTCGTGCGTGACGAGGACGACGGCCGCGTTGGTGGACCGGGCGGCGTCCGTGAGCAGTTCCATCACCCGCTCGCCGTTGAGCGAGTCGAGCGCGCCGGTCGGCTCGTCCGCGAACAGCACCCGCGGCCCGGTCACCAGCGAGCGCGCCACCGCGACCCGCTGCCCCTGCCCGCCGGAGACCTCGCCGGGCCGCTTCTTCGCGAGGTCGTCGACCTCCAGGCGCCGCATCCAGTCCAGTGCGGTCTTCTCGGCCTCCTTGCGGGAGGTGCCGTTCAGCCGCAGCGGCAGCGCGACGTTCTCCACGCAGGTCAGTTCGGGCACCAGCTGGCCGAACTGGAAGACGAACCCGAACTCGCTGCGCCGCAGCGCGCTGCGCTCGGCGTCGTTCATGGTCGCCATCTCGCGGCCGGCGTACATGATCGACCCGGAGTCGGGCGGCACGATCCCGGCGAGGCAGTGCAGCAGCGTCGACTTGCCGGACCCGGAGGGGCCCATCACGGCGACGACCTCGCCCGGATGTATGGAGAACCCGGCCCCGTCGAGGGCGAGGGTCGGGCCGTAGGCCTTGCGCAGGTCCTCGGCGGTGAGCAGCGAACCAGCCGGAGCGGCGGGAGCGTTCACTTGGCCACCTCCGCCCGGAGCTTGTCGAGCCGTGCCGCGGTCAGCTCCAGCCAGCGCAGGTCCGCCTCCAGGTGGAACAGGGCGTGGTCGCAGACGAGCTGGTCCGCGAGGTCGCCGTGGCGCTTGCGGTCGGTGAGGATGCGCATGCTGCGCAGGTGCTCGGAGCGCTGGCTGTCGAGGACGTCGCCGGCGTTGCGGTGCGTCAGCAGCGCGAGCACGACCTTGGTGTACAGGGTCGACTGGAGGTACTCCTCCGGCTTCTCCGGAGTCGCGAGCCACCGCTCGACGTCGGTGACCCCGGCGTCGGTGATGGCGTACCGCTTCCGTTCCGGCCCGCCGCCCGCCTCGATGCCGTCGACTTCCACGAGCCCGTTCTTCAGCAGCCGGGACATCGTCGAGTAGACCTGGCCGTAGTGCAGCGGCCGGTCGTGACCGAACTTCTCGTCGAAGGCCCGCTTCAGGTCGTAACCGTGGCGCGGGCCGGACTCCAGGAGCCCCAAAAGGGTGTGACCGATGGACATGACGAGCACTCTACACACGGTGTATACGCCGCATGTATACGCGGAGTGTGTAGATCATGGCGGGGCGTGTGAACGCGCACGTGGGAGCCGATTGTCACGGTTGTGCGACAGCGCGATGTCACAGGAGCGCGGGTCTGCCTCGTCTCCGGTCCGGGAGCCGGTTCCCGGTTCCGGAACGCATCAGGAGGGTGATGACCGTGCGGGTGTTCGTGGCAGGTGGCAGTGGGGTTCTGGGACGGCGGCTGGTGCCGCGACTGGTGGCGCGGGGGCACCGGGTGACGGCTACGACGACGAGCGCGGCCAAACTGGGACTGCTGAGGGAACTGGGTGCGGACGGAGTCGTCATGGACGGCCTGGACGCGCTGTCGGTCGGCGCGGCGGTGGCCGAGGCCCGCCCGGACGTGATCGTTCATCAGCTGACCGCGATCTCCCCGGCGCACGCCGGCAAGCCGGACATCAGGCATCCCGACCGCTGGTTCGCCCTCACCAACCGGCTGCGCACCGAGGGCACGGACCATCTGCTCGCCGCCGCCGAGGCGACCGGCGTCCCCCATGTCGTCGCGCAGAGCCACGCCAGCTGGAACGGCGTCCGCGAGGGCGGCTGGGTGAAGTCGGAGGAGGACCCGCTGGACCTGATGCCGGGAACGCCCGCGCACGGCGGCATGCTGGCCCTGCGCCACCTGGAGGACGCCGTGCTCGACGCGGGCGGCGCGGCCCTGCGCTACGGCGCGTTCTACGGCCCCGGCGCCATCGACGACCAGGTGGAGCTGGTCCGCAGGCGCCAGTACCCCCTGGTCGGCCGCGCCACCGGCCACAGCAGCTGGATCCACCTCGACGACGCGGCGAGCGCCACCGTGCTGGCCGTCGAGCAGAAGGCGCGGGGCGTGTTCAACATCGTCGACGACGAACCGGCGCCGGCCGCCGCATGGCTGCCGTACCTCGCCGAGTGCGCCGGGGCGAGGCGGCCGCTGCGGATGCCGGTGTGGCTGGCCCGCCTCCTGGCCGGCGAACAGGCGGTCATCATCATGACCCAGGGCCGCGGCTTCTCCAACGCCAAGGCGAAGCGGGAGCTCGGCTGGGAGTTGCGGTACCCGTCCTGGCGGCAGGGGTTCAAGGAGGAGCTGGCGTGAGCGAGCCGGAACCGCGCCAGGTGAACGACCGGCCGGGCGCGCTCCTTCACGACGCCAGGGGCGGGGTCCCGGGCGCCACGGCCCCGGACATGGCCGGCGGCCGCATCCAGGCGATCCGCTCGGTGCTCAACCCGGACAAGTCGCGGCACCTGGGACCGGTGGGCGACGCGTGGGCACTCGCCGGGAAGGCGGGCGAACCCACCGGCTGAGGGTCGGCGCGGCCGGGGCCGGTCACCGTCGGCCGGCGTCCCGCGTCGGCCGGCGCCTGCCGCAGCGGGAACTCGATCTGCGCGTCGGCCGACCGGAGTTCGTCCCCGGCCCACCGCGCCGGTGCCTCGTACACCGCCGGATCCGGCCACAGCAGCACCCGCTTGCGCCGCCGTGCCGAGGCGTCGGGTCCGGACGCGGGTCCCTCCGGGTCGTGCGGTTCTGTCCGTCTTCGTCCTGCTCACGGGTATCCAAGTGATATCGCTTGACGGCGTCCGGCAACCCTTCGTCTGCCCCGCTCGTCGGTTCCGTCGGGTGGGGGTGCTGATTGTCACGTCCGAAAAAGGGCAGATCGTGCGTCCTTTGGCATAGCGAGCGGTGTTAGTTTTCTGGACTGACCTGAGCCACGTACCTGTGTGACACCCGTACACACGTGTGACAGCCGAGACGAAGCGGAGCAGACGGACTCATGGGACGAGCGGACGAGAGAAGAGCGCGACAGCGTGGTGGCCGCCGCGCCGCGCCCCGGAACCGCACGTCCGAGCAGGCCGAGCCCGAGATCACGGCGGAGGGCGGGACCACGACGGTGGTCGAGTCACCGGCCGCCGAGGGCGCCGAGGGCGGCACCCGCGCGGAGCGCCGCCGGGCCGCCGCCAAGAAGCCCGGCAAGCCCGGGAAGCCCGGTGCGCCGGGCAAGCCCGCGAAGGGCCGCATACGCAGGCTGTTCACCTGGAAGAAGATGCTCGGCGCCTTCTTCACCGTCTGTCTGCTGGGCATCGGCGCGTTCATCGCGCTGTACATGATGGTGAGCGTCCCCGAGGGCAACGCGCTCGCACAGACGCAGAGCAACGTCTACAAGTACAGCGACGGCTCGGTCCTCGCCCGCAAGGGCACCGTCAACCGCGAGATCGTGGACCTCTCCAAGGTCCCGAAGGACGTCCAGCACACCTTCGTCGCCGCGGAGAACAAGACCTTCTACACCGACTCGGGCATCGACCTCAGGGGCATGGCCCGCGGCCTCTACAACACGGCGATGGGCCGCGGCACCCAGGGCGGCTCGACGATCACCCAGCAGTACGTCAAGAACTACTACCTCAGCCAGGACCAGACCGTCACGCGCAAGCTGAAGGAACTGGTCATCTCGCTGAAGGTGGACCGCGAGAAGTCCAAGGACGAGATCCTCGCGGGCTACATCAACACCAGCTACTACGGCCGCGGCGCCTACGGCATCCAGGCCGCCGCCCAGGCCTACTACCGAGTCGACGCCGAGAAGCTCTCGGTCCAGCAGGGCGCCTATCTGGCCGCGCTGCTCCAGGCGCCGAGCCAGTACGACTGGGCGGTGGCGGGCCCCGTCGGCAAGAAGCTGGTGCAGGAACGCTGGAACTACGTCCTGGACAACATGGTCGGCCAGAAGTGGCTGGACAAGACCAAGCGTGACGGCATGAAGTTCCCGATCCCCAAGGCACCGAAGGCCGCCTCCGGCCTGGAGGGCCAGAAGGGCTATCTGGTCGAACTGGCCAACACCCAGCTGGAGAACCAGCTGATGAAGTCGCAGGGCAACATCTCCCGGTCCGAGGCGGAGGCCCAGGTCGTCGACCAGGGCTGGACGATCACCCTGAACATCGACCCGAAGAGGCAGACCAAGCTGGAGGCGGCCGTCAAGAGCCAGCTCACCAGCAAGCTGGACGGCAAGAAGCGCAAGGTCGACAAGAACGTCCAGGCCGGCGCCGTCTCCGTCGACCCCAAGACCGGGAAGATCCTCGCCCTCTACGGCGGCGTGGACTACTACAAGCACTACACCGACAACGCCACCCGCGCCGACTACCAGCCGGCGTCCACCTTCAAGCCGATCATCCTCGCCGCCGCGCTGGACCAGGACGCCAAGACGCAGAGCGGCAAGGACATCAACGCCAACACGATCTACGACGGCACCAGCGGCCGTGCGGTCAAGGGCAGCGACATCGCCTTCTCACCGCCGAACGAGGACGACGCCGACTACGGCAACATCACGGTGCAGACGGCGATGAACAAGTCCGTGAACTCGGTGTTCGCGCAGATGGGCGTCGACGTCGGCATGAAGAACGTGCTGAAGACCGCCGACGACCTCGGTCTGGACACCGAGAGCCTCCAGGCGGTGCCCGCGATGACCCTGGGCAGCATGGGCGCGAGCCCGCTGGAGATGGCCTCGGTGTACGCCACGCTCGACAACCACGGGCAGAAGGTCACCCCGACCATCCTCGCGTCGGCGGAGAAGACCGGCCGCAAGGTCGACCTGCCGGACCCGATCGGCGAGCAGGTGATCAGCCGTGAGGCGGCCGACCAGGTGACGTCGGTGCTGACCGGTGTGGTCGACGACGGTACGGCCAAGGTGTCGGTGGCCCAGAACCCGCTGCGCAAGGGGCAGCAGGTGGCCGGCAAGACGGGTACGTCCGACAGCAACAAGTCGGCCTGGTTCACGGGGTACACGCCCGACCTGGTCACGTCGGTGGGCCTGTTCGGCGAGGACGCCAAGACCCACAACCAGGTGTCCCTCACCGGCGCCACGGGCCTGATCCCCGGCACCGGCCGTATCAACGGTGGCGGTTACCCCGCGCAGATCTGGGCGGCGTACACCTTCGGCGTCACGAAGAAGGCCAAGTTCGACCTGAACACCGATCTGGGCGCGGCCGTCCAGCCGACAGAGTCGCCTACCCCCAGCTTGACCCCGTCCGAGACGCCCTCGGAGACCCCGAGCTCGACCCCGACGAAGTCCGCGACCCCGTCCCAGACGCCGTCCCAGACCCCGAGCTCGACCCCGACGAAGTCCCCGACCCCGACGACCAGCGCCCCGTCGACCCCGGCGGAGAGCCCGACGGACGGCACCACGGACAACCCGCTGGACCCGGCGGACGACCAGTAACGGAAGGGCCCGCCCCGGCACGTAGCCGGGTGCGGGCCCATCGCGGCCGCTCGCGCAGCTCCCCGCGCCCCTCACGGGGCCCTTGGAAGGGGCGCTGACAACAGCGCCCCTTCAGGGGCGCGGGGAACTGCGCGAACGGCCCCCACCGGCCCGCAGCTCCCCGGCGACCTCAAGCAGCCCCTTCGGCGCTACCTGTTCAGCTCGAACCAGACGACCTTCCCGGTGCTCAACCGGGTCGCCCCCCACCGCCGCGCCAGCCGGTTCACCAGGTACAGCCCCCGGCCGCCCTCGTCCGTCGCCCGCGCCTGCCGCAGCCGCGGCAGCTGGGGCACGTCGTCGCCGACCTCGCACCGCAGCACATCCGTCCGCAGCAACCGCAACGTCACCGGCCGCGACGCGTACCGCACCGCGTTCGTGACGACCTCGCTGACCAACAGCTCGACGGAGTCGGTGAGTTCCTCAAGCCCCCAGCGGGCCAGGGCCCGGCGCGCCAGCCGCCGGGCGCGCCCCGGCGCCGCGTCCTCCGGCTCCAGGAACCAGTACGCCACATCGCTCGGCGCGATCCCGTCGAACCGGGCCGCGAGCAGCGCGATGTCGTCGTCGCGGTCACCCGGCCCGAGCATGTCGAGCACCTCGTCGCACAGCGCCTCAAGCGGCGGGGGATGGTCCGGCCCGGTCAGCTGCGCGGTCGCGGCGAGCTTCTCGCGCAGCTGCTCTATGCCGGTCCACACGTCCCGCAGCCGGGACTCCACCAGCCCGTCGGTGTACAGCAGCAGCGTCGCCCCGGCCGGCGCGTCCAGCTCCACCGCCTCGAAGTCGACCCCGCCGACGCCGATCGGCGCCCCGGCCGGCACCCGCAGCACCTCGGCATGGCCGCCCAGGTGCAGCAGCACCGGCGGCGGATGGCCGGCGTTGGCGATGGTGATGCGATGCGAGACCGGGTCGTAGACGGCGTACAGGCAGGTCGCCATCCGGTCGGAGCCGAGCCGCTGGGCCTGCTCGTCGAGATGGTGCAGGACCTCCTGCGGCGGCAGATCCAGCCCCGCCAGCGTCTGGGCCGTGGTCCGCAGCTGGCCCATGATCGCCGCCGAGGTCATCGAGTGCCCCATGACGTCGCCCACGACCAGCGCCACCCGGCTCCCCGGCAGCGGGATCGCGTCGTACCAGTCGCCGCCCACCCGGGCGGTCTCGGCGGCCGGGAGGTAGCGGGACGCCAGCCGCACGCCCGTCGCGCTCGGCAGGTTCTCCGGCAGCATGGTCCGCTGCAGCTCGTCGGCGATGTAGGCCTCCCGGCCGTACAGCACCGCCTTGTCGATGCCGAGCGCGCTGTGCGTGGCCAGCTGGGCGGCGACCAGCAGGTCGTCGGCCTCGAACGCCAGCCGCTCCGGGCGGCGCAGGAACAGGGCCGCGCCGATCACCCGGCGCCGGCCGCGCAGCGGGGCGAGGATCGCGTGCCGGGCGCCGGGTACGAGGGACTCGTTGTCCTCGCCGAGGAGTTCGGGGAGGGCGGCACGGGCGGCGGGCGAGTCGGCGAACACCGGTCGTACGCCCCGCAGCACCTCGTTCAGCGCACCGCCCGGCCTTACTTCGCACAGCTCCGCGGTGAGCGCGGCCAGGCCGATGTCGGCCGGATCCGGCTCCGGGACCGGCACCGGCAGGAAGCCGCCGTCGGTGTCCCGCTCCTCCGGGATCCGGTCGGTGCGGCGCAGCCGCAGCACCACCGGGCCCACGGGCCGCTCGTCACCGACCGGCAGCGGGTCGCGCAGATAGACCAGGATCGCGTCCGAGAAGGTCGGCACGGTCGCCCGGCACAGCCCCATCACGATCTCGTCCAGGTCGATGCCCCGGGCGATCCGGCGGGTCGCGGCACCCACGAAGCGCAGCCGGTCGCCGTCCCGTCGCATCGGCATCGGCCGGCCGGGCGGCAGCCCGCGTCCGGTACGGCGCTCCTGGGAGCTCACCGCCCGCTCCGGCTCGGCGCCGGGCTGTGGCGGGATGCCCTCCGGGGTGGGGCGCGGCCGGTGCGGATCGGGCTCAGCGCTGGTGGGCTGGGCGTGCTCGGGGCCGTTGACGGAGTGCTCCTTGGACGTGCTGGTACCGGGACCGGAGGGCGTCTCGCCCGCGCGGGCCTGTGCCGGTAAGGCGGTGCCGCCGCGCGGGCAGGGCTGCGGTTGTCCCTGTGCCTGCACCTGCGGCTGCGGGGAACGCAGGAGCGCCCCGCGGGCCTCCGCGGGGTCGACGCCCGGCTGTGGGCGCTCGTAGGAGGTGGGGTGCTCCGTCACGCGTGTCGAATCCGTCCGTCCGGGGCTGCGCGCCGGGCGCGCAGGTGGTCCCGCCGAAGTGCCGATACCCGGATTACGTGTCCCAGGAACGGAATTTCGGCGTGGCTGGAGGCTGTTCCTGTGCCACCGGCGAACGATCTGCGGCCCGCGCACCGCTCGCCGGTGTTGCCCTCGTACCCCTCGCTCACGTCCTGCCGCCCCTCGGTGACGTTCGGTCAAGCCCGGCGCATGCTCCGGGAGTTGTGCTCACGTTTCCTTGCGGAGGACGATCCTACGGTTGTGGACCGGGGGCGCATCAAGGGTCTCATGAGGACACGTGCGCGGGCGTACGGTCCCAGTCCTCCGGCAGTGACGGTACCGCCCAGGACGGGTCCGGGCGCCAGTGCTGCCAGCCGTCCGAGAAGGGCGCCTCCCAGGCCTCGACGGCGGCCACCGCGGCCCCGCCCGCCGTCCGCACGTCCGCGGCCGTCTCCGCGTCCATCAGGCCGTCCCGCTGGGCCTGCGCGAACTCGTCCTCGTCGAGCCAGCGCCAACTGCGGTCCGGGTGCACGGAGATGTCCAGAAAGTAGTCCTCGGAGTCCACTCCGCCGCCCCAACGGACCAGCGGCTGCTCAAGGTTGACGTACCAGTTCTTGAACTGCCAGCCCCGCTCCCAGAACAGCCACACCGACCAGGGCTGACCGGGCCGGGCCAGCTTCAGCACGCCCGTGCCGAGCCAGTGGCCGTGCGCGACCGCCCGCGGCTTGGTGTACCGGGACTCCAGCGGCTCCTCGCGCACCGACGTGCCGTCGGCGAGCACGGGCTTGACGCACTCGGTGCCGGGGGCCAGCCAGACGGCGAGCAGCTCCTCGTCGTCCCGGACGACGGTGACGGGGCGCGCGATGTGGAAGCCGTCCCCGGCGTTCTCCCGGTACCGCCACAGGATCTGGCTCCCCGGAGTCCAGAAACCGGACCCGTCACCGGTCGCACCGCCCGTTTCCCCGCGCATCACGCGTCTCACCGCTCCACCGTCTGCCATGCACAGATATTAGGTGCCGTAGGCATACGACGCTGCGGCGGACGTCACGGTTCTGGCCGGGCGGCGCGAAACGTTCGCACCCGGTTACGGCCGTGTCATCCGCAGGACATCAAGCGCCTCGTCCAGCTGCTCGACGGTCAGATCGCCCCGCTCGACGTACCCGCCCTCAAGGACGACCTGGCGGATCGTCTTCCGCTCGGCCAGCGCCTTCTTGGCGACCTTGGCGGCCTCCTCGTACCCGATGTACTTGTTGAGCGGCGTGACCACGGACGGCGACGACTCGGCGTACTCCCGCGCCCGCTCCCGGTGCGCGGTGATCCCGTCCACGGTCCGGTCGGCGAGCAGCCGCGAGACGTTGGCCAGCAGCCGGACGGACTCCAGCACGTTCTTCCCGATGACCGGAAGCATCACGTTGAGCTCGAAGTTCCCGGCCGCGCCGGCCACGGCGATCGTCTGGTCGTTCCCGATGACCTGAGCGGCCACCATCAACACGGCTTCCGGAATGACCGGGTTGACCTTCCCCGGCATGATCGAGGACCCCGGCTGCAGATCCGGCAGCGAGATCTCGGCCAGCCCGGTCCGCGGCCCCGAGGACATCCACCGCAGGTCATTGGCGATCTTCGTCAGCCCGACGGCGACGGTCCGCAGCTGCCCGCTGGTCTCCACGATCCCGTCCCGGGCGCCCTGCGCCTCGAAGTGGTTCCGTGCCTCCGTGAACGGCAGCCCGGTGACCCGGGCGACCTCCTCGATCACCGCGGCGGAGAACCCGGGCGGCGTGTTGATCCCGGTGCCCACCGCCGTCCCCCCGAGCGGCAGCTCCGCGAGCCGGGGCAGCGAGGCCCGCAGCCGCTCGACGCCGTACCGCACCTGCGCCGCGTACCCGCCGAACTCCTGCCCCAGGGTCACCGGCGTCGCGTCCATCAAATGCGTCCGCCCGGACTTCACCACATCGGCGAACTCCTCGGACTTCCTGGTCAGGGAGTCGGCGAGATGGTCGAGCGCCGGAATCAGGTCCCGGGTGACGGCGGCGGTGGCGGCGATGTGGATGGACGACGGGAACACGTCGTTGGAGGACTGCGAGGCGTTCACATGGTCGTTGGGATGGACGTCCCGCCCCAGCCGCTCGGTCGCCAGCGTCGCGATGACCTCGTTGGTGTTCATGTTCGACGAGGTGCCGGACCCGGTCTGGAACACGTCGATGGGGAAGTGCTCGTCCCACATCCCCTCGGCGACCTCCTCGGCCGCCTCCTGGACCGCCTGGGCGATGTCCTTGTCGACCACCCCCAGCTCTGCGTTCACCTTGGCCGCGGCGCCCTTGATCCGGGCCAGCGCCTCGATGTGCGCGCGCTCGATCCGCTGACCGGAGACGGGGAAGTTCTCGACGGCCCGCTGGGTCTGGGCCCGCCACTTGGCGTGGGCGGGGACCCGGACCTCGCCCATGGAGTCGTGTTCGATGCGGTAGTCGCTCATGCCCTTGTCAGCGATCGGGGAGCGGCGGTTGTTCCGGCCTGCTGCATTGGCACCACCGACGTCACCGGGTCGGGGGACTGCACCCCCGGCCACCGAGCCAGACATCACGGATAAATGTGACTATCGGCCCAAGGTGACAGGGCGATTCCCCGCCGTCACCACGGCTGGCAGGAGGACCAACCGATGAACTTCACTCCAAAGGGTCTGCTCGGCGCCGTCGCGGCGGTGTCCATAGGCGCGGCGACCCTGCTGGGCGCGGGAGCCGGCACCGCCGGTGCGGCCGGCCGCGCCCACTGCGACCGTGCCGAACGGCCCGTCTGGAGCGGCGATCCCAGCCGCAACATCACCGCCCACGGCTGCACCCTGCCGTCCGGCGAGCGCCGCTGGTACCGCATCGAGGTCGACGACCTGGTGGAGCCCCACCACAAGACGGAGTACCTGAACGGCCCGGTCGACCGCACCGAGAAGCTGCACGACAGAACCATCAGGTGCATGGGCTACACAGCCGACGGCAACACGGTGAACTGGTTCGGCTGCATGCCCCACTGACACCCACGGCCCCGTCCGGCGAGCACGGACGAGGGCTGGTCCGCACGCCCTCCAGCCCGTCTGGAGTGTGGGCGAGGGCCGGGCCGCACCCCCGCCCTCTCGGCCCGTCCGGCGCTTGAGGACGAGACCCGGTCCGCACCCCTCTCTCAGCCCGTCCGGCGTGTGCGGACGAGACCCGGTCCGCACCCCCACTCTCCAGCCCGTCCGGCGTTTGAGGACGAGGCCGTTCAGGCCGAAGCGGGGGTCCGGGGGCGGCAGCCCCCGGAACGGGCGGTCGAAGGGGGCCCACCCCCTGGAGGACGGGACGGGTAGGGGCGGCGGGGGCGACATCCGTCCCCCGCCGCGCCGGACGCCCTAGGCCAGCCCGGGGCCCCGGACCGGAATCGAGGTGAACGTCGGAGCCGGGGCGGGGTCCTGGAAGAAGTCGTTGCCCTTGTCGTCGACGACGATGAACGCGGGGAAGTCCTCGACCTCGATCTTCCAGACCGCCTCCATACCGAGCTCCTCGTACTCGACGACCTCGACCTTCTTGATGCAGTCCTGGGCGAGGCGGGCGGCCGGCCCGCCGATGGAGCCGAGGTAGAAGCCGCCGTGCGCGTCGCACGCGTCGGTGACCTGCTTGCTGCGGTTGCCCTTGGCGAGCATCACCTTGGAGCCGCCGGCGGCCTGGAACTGCTCGACGTAGGAGTCCATCCGGCCGGCCGTCGTCGGCCCGAAGGAACCGGAGGCGTAGCCCTCGGGCGTCTTGGCCGGACCGGCGTAGTACACCGGGTGGTCCTTCAGGTACTGCGGCATCTCCTCGCCCGCGTCCAGCCGCTCCTTGATCTTGGCGTGCGCGATGTCCCGGGCCACCACCAGCGGACCGGTGAGGGAGAGCCGGGTCTTGACCGGGTACTTGGTCAGCTCCGCGAGGATCGTGTCCATCGGCTGGTTCAGGTCGATCTTCACCACGTCCGACGAGTCGTCGAGATGCTCGTCGGTGGTCTCCGGGAGGAAACGGGCCGGGTCCGTCTCCAGCTGCTCCAGGAAGACGCCCTCGGCGGTGATCTTCGCGACGGCCTGGCGGTCCGCGGAGCAGGACACGGCGATGGCGACCGGGCAGGACGCGCCGTGCCGCGGCAGCCGCACCACGCGCACGTCGTGGCAGAAGTACTTGCCGCCGAACTGTGCGCCGATCCCGATCTTCTGCGTCAGCTCGAAGACCTTCTGCTCCAGGTCCTTGTCCCGGAAACCGTGCCCCAGCTCCGAGCCCTCGGCCGGGATCTCGTCGAGGTAGTGCGCGGAGGCGTACTTGGCGGTCTTCAGCGCGTACTCGGCGCTCGTGCCACCCACCACGATCGCCAGGTGGTACGGCGGGCACGCCGCCGTACCGAGCGAACGGATCTTCGCCTCCAGGAACTTCATCATGGAGGCCTCGTTGAGGACCGCCTTCGTCTCCTGGTACAGGAACGACTTGTTGGCGGAGCCGCCGCCCTTCGCCATGAAGAGGAACTTGTAGGCGCCGCCGTCGGTGGCGTACAACTCGACCTGGGCCGGCAGGTTCGACCCGGTGTTCTTCTCCTCCCACATGGTGAGCGGAGCCATCTGGGAGTAGCGCAGGTTGAGGTTCAGATAGGCGTCGTAGATGCCGCGGCTCAGCGCCGCCTCGTCGCCGCCCTCGGTCAGCACGTTCTGCCCGCGCTTGCCCATCACGATGGCCGTGCCGGTGTCCTGGCACATGGGCAGCACGCCGGCCGCCGCGATGTTCGCGTTCTTCAGCAGGTCGAGCGCGACGAACTTGTCGTTGCCCGACGCTTCCGGGTCGTCGATGATCCGGCGGAGCTGGGCGAGGTGTGCGGGACGCAGGTAGTGCTGGATGTCGTGGATGGCCTCCTCGGCCAGCTTGCGCAGCGCCTCGGGCTCCACCTTGAGGAACGTCCGCCCGTCCGGTCCCTCGACGGTGGACACACCCTCCGAGGTCACCAGCCGGTACGGGGTGGTGTCCTCGCCCTGGGGGAGTAGATCGGTATACGCGAACTCAGGCATCTCAGCCCATTCCTCACTCTGACGGACGGCCGCCCGCCGACGCTGGCGGGCGCAACCAGCGTAGAACCTGCCACTGACGGGGAGCCTGTGAGGTAAGGCTCAGTTCGGGGATCGTACGGGTTTTCCACAGGTGGCGATGAGGGGTAGTCGCGATCTATCGCGTTTCGGTACCCTGCTGCCGTGGACCTTCAGAAGCAGCCCCCTCGTGAGCCCGCCGGAGCGCCGGTCGCCGAGTTGCGCGCCTCGGACGCCGACCGTGACCGCGTCGCCGACATCCTGCGGGAGGCCCTCGCCGAGGGGCGCCTGACCGCCGACGAGCACGCCGAGCGCGTGGAGGGGGTGCTGAACGCCAAGACGGTGGGTGAGCTGGAGGTCTTCATACGGGACCTGCCCGCGGCCCACGCCGGCCCGGCCGCCCCGGCCTACACGCCGGTGCCGCCCCGGCCGACGCCCGGCGCGATCCCCGTCGAGGCGGACAGCAACGTGGTGGCGGTCTTCAGCAGCGCCCGCCGCCGGGGCCGCTGGCGGGCGGGCCGCCGGCTGCACGCCTACGCGGTCTTCGGTTCCATCGAGCTCGACCTCACCGAGGCGATCTTCGAGTACCAGCAGGTCGTCATCAAGGCGGTCTCGGTCTTCGGCGACGTCCAGATCCGCGTCCCGGAGAACGTGTCGCTGCGCGGCACCGGCGGCGGTGTGCTGGGCAACTTCGAGGCGGACACACTGGATTCGGTCGACTCCGACGCGCCGGTCGTCTATGTCGACGGATGGGCCGTCCTCGGCAACGTGGAGGCGCGGCCGAAGCGCGGAAAGCTCATAGAGGACATCCTGGACCGGGTTCAGGACAAGGTCGACAGGAAGTTGCGCAAACACCTGGACCGTTGACGGTCGCGAATCACTCCCGGCCCGGCGGCCTCAGGGGTCGTGAACAAGCCGCCGTACTACGGCTGTTGAGGACGCTGTGCATAGGCCCGCGCACAGCGGGTAGGCCTTGCTGCATCGTCTCTCGCTCGCGAAGCCGTCGTCAGGAGTAGACCCGTGCTGCAACCGCCGCATTCGTCCCTGCAGGTAGCTGCCGTTCCGGCCCAGCGGGTGCCTGTGCGGGACAGGGACCAAGACGCCCCCTGGCACACCGAGGCGGTGTGCCGGCGCGACGAGGCAGGCCTGTTCTTCGCACCCTCCAAGGAACCCACCGCTGCCCGGCTGTCGCGGGAGGAGGCGGCCAAGCGGGTCTGTGCCCGCTGTCCGGTGATGGTCGAGTGCCGCGAACACGCGCTGCTCCAGCCCGAGCCCTACGGCGTCTGGGGCGGCCTCACCGCCGCCGAACGCCGCGTGGTCCTGGCCCGCCGCAGGCGCCGCGACATGGAACTGAAGAAGGCGGCGAGGGCGGCAGCGACAAACCGCATAGCGCAGGCAGGCTGACAAAAAGGCGCCCTCTCCGCACCGAGGGCGCCTTTTGCCAGCGCCCCGCAAGAGGCGCGAGGCTGTGCCGATTCGCGCCTGCCGCCGCCTCGCAGCGTGCCGCTGGCGCAACCCCCTGGGGGCGCGGGGCTGTGCCGATTCGCGCCTGCCGCCGCGTGGCCGCGCCTGCCGGCGCCTCGCAGCGTGCCGCTGGCGCAACCCCCTAGGGGCGCGGGGAACTGCGCGACCAGCCACAGCGCACCTGTGGCCGCGTACGGTCGGCAGCTCCCTCTCCGTAGGCGTTACTTCGGCCTGTCGAAGTCGACCCTGCTGTACGCCCGCAGCTTGCGCAGCCGGTGCTCGGAGTCGATCCGCCGCACCGTCCCCGACTTCGACCGCATCACGATCGACTCGGTCAGCGCGGTCTCCGACCGATACCGCACGCCCCGCAGCAGCTCCCCGTCGGTGATGCCGGTGGCGACGAAGAACACGTTCTCCCCGGTCACCAGGTCCTCCGTCGTCAGGACCCGGTCCAGGTCGTGCCCGGCATCGATGGCCCGCTGCCGCTCCTCGTCGTCCTTGGGCCACAGCTTGCCCTGGATGGTCCCGCCCAGGCACTTGACCGCGCACGCCGAGATGATGCCCTCGGGCGTGCCGCCGATCCCGAGCAGCATGTCGACGCCCGTGCCCTCGCGCAGCGCGTAGACCGACCCGGCGACGTCACCGTCGGAGATCAGCTTGATGCGCGCGCCGGCCTCCCGGATCTCCTTGATGATCCCTTCGTGCCGCGGCCGGTCGAGGATGACGACGGTCACGTCCTCCGGCGTGGCCCGCTTCGCCTTGGCGACCCGCCGGATGTTGACGGACACGGGCGCGTTGATGTCGACGAAGTCCGCCGCCTCCGGGCCCGTGACCAGCTTGTCCATGTAGAAGACGGCGGACGGGTCGAACATGGCCCCGCGCTCGGCCGCGGCCAGCACGGCGATCGCGTTGGGCATGCCCTTCGCGGTCAGCGTCGTCCCGTCGATCGGGTCGACGGCGATGTCGACCTCGGGCCCGGTGCCGTCACCGATGCGCTCTCCGTTGAAGAGCATCGGGGCCTCGTCCTTCTCGCCCTCGCCGATGACGACCACGCCGTTCATCGACACGGTGGAGACGAGGGTCCGCATGGCGCGCACCGCGGCGCCGTCGGCGCCGTTCTTGTCGCCGCGGCCGACCCAGCGTCCCGCGGCCATCGCGGCGGCCTCGGTCACCCGGACGAGCTCCAGGGCGAGGTTGCGGTCGGGGGCCTCGGAGGGAACATCGAGTTCGGACGGCAGATGATGATGATTCTCGGTCATCGGTACGCACCTTTCTGATACGACGACGGCCGGATGAGGGTTTCCCGTCGACTCTATCGTCAGGCTGACAAAATGAGCAGGGGACCCCACGGATGAGCGCAGCGGGCACCTGCGACGATAGGGGGCGTGGCAGGCACGAACGGCAAGCAGAAGACGGTCCGGGACATGATTCTCTCCCTGGCCCTGATCGGCCTCGCGGCGGGCTTCATCTACCTGCTCGTCCCGCACGACGATCACGCTCCCGACCTACCGAGGGTCGACTACCGGGTCGAGTTGCTGACGGCACGGCGCGCCGCGACCTACCCGGTGGCCGCGCCCGAGGGCCTGTCCGGCGCCTGGAAGGCCACCTCGGTCCGTTTCCAGGGCGAGGACGGGGACCGCTGGCACCTCGGCTACCAGACCCCCGACGGTCAGTACGTCCAGATCGAGCAGTCGACTCAGAAGCGCGCGGACTTCATCACCGACGCCAGTCAGGGCGCGTCGGCCACGAAGACGACCGAGAAGATCGGCGACCGCACCTGGACGCACTACACCGGCGGCCGCTACGACGCGCTGGTGCTGGACGGCACCTCCGGCTCGACCACGGTGGTGGCCGGCACGGCCTCCTTCACCCAGCTGACGAAGATGGCCGAGGCGCTGAAGATGTCCTGACGAGGGCGTCGCGAACCGCGAGCGCGAGAGGCCCCCGGCGCCGTTGCCGGGGGCCTCTCGCGCATCTGCGGTGTGACTCAGACGGTCGTGACGACGTCGTCGTAGGCCAGGCGCGGGGAGCGCGGGAACCAGGCGTCCGGACCCGGCTTGCCGATGTTGATGACCACGAACGGGGTGTGGTCGTCGTCCAGGAACTCCTTCTGGATGCCCGCGAAGTCGACGCCGGTCATCGGGCCGGCGGCGAGGCCGGCGGCACGGACGCCGATGATGAAGTAGGCGGCCTGGAGGGCGGCGTTCAGGGCCGCGCTGCCCTCACGCACCGCGCGGTCGCCGAAGATGGCGTCCTTGGCCTGCGGGAAGTGCGGGAAGAGCTCCGGCAGCTCCTCGTGGAACTCGTTGTCCGCGGCGAGGATCGCGACCAGCGGGGCGGTGGCGGTCTTCTTCTGGTTGCCCTCGGCCATGTGCTGCACGAGGCGCTCACGGGCCTCGGGGGAGCGGACCAGGACCACGCGCAGCGGCGACTGGTTCATCGAGGTCGGGCCGTACTTGACCAGGTCGTAGATCGCCTGGACCTGCTCGTCGGAAACCTGCTCGTCGGTGAAGGTGTTGGCGGTGCGGGCCTCGCGGAACAGCAGGTCCTGTGCGGTGGGGTCGAGAACGAGAGACATGGTTGAACTTCCTAGAGGTCGCGTCGCGGTTCGTATCCGGACCGCGGTCCGGATAGGCTGACGGCACGACCATAAGCGAGAGAAGATTCAAGCTTCAACAAAAACCGGACTGTAGTGATCCGCCTCACATCGACCGCCCCGCTCAGTCCTCCTCCTCGGCCCCTTCTCCCTTGTCCTCCTCCTCGGCCAGCGCCGCGTCCAGCCGGGCCCGCGCCCCCTCCAGCCACCGCCGGCACACCCTGGCCAGCTCCTCGCCCCGCTCCCAGAGCGCGAGGGACTCCTCAAGGCTCGTCCCGCCGGCCTCCAGCCGCCGCACGGTCTCGATCAGCTCGTCCCGCGCCTGCTCGTACGAGAGGGCGGCCTCTTCCGTCTTGCTGCTCATGCACTGACCTTTCTCATCGACTCGTACGACACGGCGTCAGCCGTCGACCCGCACCGTGAACTCGCCCTCGGCGACCCGCGCCCGCAACGCCTCGCCCGGCTCGACGTCCCCCGGATCCCGCACCACATGACCGCCGTCCTTCTGCAGCACGGCGTAACCGCGCTTCAGCGTGGCGGCGGGGGACAGGGCCACCACGCGCGCGTGCGTGTGCGTCAGCTCGGAGTCGGCGCGGTCGAGCAGATGCCCGAGGGTGCGCCGCGAACGGTCGACCAGCGAGGCGACGTGATCGGCGCGTTCGTCGACCATCCGGTGCGGATCCTCCATGGCCGGCCGCGCGAGCGCATGCGCCAGCCCCCGCTCCTCCCGCGCCACCAGCGCGTCGACACTGCGCCGGCCCCGGTCCCGCAGCATCCGCACCCGCTCCAGCTCTTCCCCGACATCCGGGACGACCCGCTTGGCCGCGTCGGTGGGGGTGGAGGCGCGCAGGTCGGCCACGTAGTCGAGCAGCGGGTTGTCGGGCTCGTGCCCGATGGCGGACACCACGGGCGTACGGCACCCGGCGACCGTCCGCACCAGCTGCTCGTCGGAGAACGGCAGCAGATCCTCCACACTGCCGCCGCCGCGCGCGACGATGATCACATCCACCTCCTCGAGCGCGTCGAGCTCCTTCACGGCCTGCACGACCTGCGGCACCGCGTGCACGCCCTGCACCGGCACGTTCCGCACCTCGAACCGCACCGCCGGCCACCGGTGCCGGGCGTTCTCCAGCACGTCCCGCTCGGCGGCCGAGGCCCGCCCGCACACCAGCCCGATCAACTGCGGCAGAAACGGCAACGGCTTCTTCCGCTCGGCGGCGAACAGCCCCTCCGCGGCCAGCGCCTTCTTGAGCATCTCCAGCCGAGCCAGCAGCTCCCCGACCCCGACCGGCCTTATCTCGGCAGCCCGCAGGGACAGCTGCCCACGTGGCGCGTACCACTCGGGCTTCGCGTGTACGACGACCCGGGCGCCCTCGCCGACCACGTCGGCCACCGCGTCGAACACCTGCCGGTAACAGGTGACGCCGATCGAGATGTCGTGCGACGGATCCCGCAACGTCAGGAACACGACGCCCGCCCCCGGCCGCCGCGAGAGCTGTGTGATCTGCCCCTCGACCCAGACGGCCCCCAGTCGATCGATCCACCCACCGATCAGCCGGGAGATCTCACCGACGGGAACGGGAGCTTCGGCGGACGTGTTCAAAGCCATGCGCCGAGAGTAACGGCGCGCACCGACAGGACCCCCACCACATCGCTCAGCCCCCACTCTCCAGCCCGTCCGGCGTTTGAGGACGAGGCCGTTCAGGCCGAAGCGGGGGTCCGGGGGCGGCAGCCCCCGAAACGGGCGGTCGTAGGGGGCCCACCCCCTGGAGGACGGGACGGGCAGGGGCGGCGGGGGCGAAATCCCCTACCCGCCACCCTCCACCGACCCCCGCTGCAGGACCAGCACCCCCACCCCCACCACCAACCACACCGCCCCCACCACCTGCGCCGCCCCCGAAGCCGCCACGATCACCGCGACGGTGATCGCCGCCCCCACCACCGGCATCACCACATGCCGCCCCCAGCTCACCCCCGCCCCACCCCCCTCCCGCCGCACCGCGAACCAGCTCACCACGCTCGCGTGCAGCAACGTGAACGCCGTCAGCGCCCCGATGTCGACCACCGACACCAGCCTGTCCACGCCGTCGCCCCGCCGCGCCGCCCACACCGCCGCCACCATCGTGATCACCGCCGCGCACAGCACCGCCACCCGCGGCACCCCACCGTCGGTCCTGGCCAGCGCCCGCGGCAGCCGCCGTTCCCGCCCCATCGCGAAGAGCAGCCGCCCGGCCGCCGCCTGCCCGGCCAGCGCCGCGAACGCCGCCCCGATCGCCTTGCTGACCGCGACGAGATCATGCAGCCACGCCCCCACCGACACGTCGACCGCGTCGTAGAACGCCGTCCCCTGCTTCGCCGGATCGGCGGCCAGCCGCGCGGACGTCGTCGGCTCCAGGAGCGCCACCAGATACGACTGGGCGACGAACAGCACACCGGCCAGCGCCAGACAGAACAGCACCGCCCGCGCCACCTTCTCCGACCCCCCGGTCACCTCCTCCGCGAACGTGGCGATCGCGTCGAAGCCCAGATACGACAGCACCGCCACCGACACCGCACCGACCACCGCCGACAGCGCGAACGCCCCCTGTGTCCCGTCTCCCGAGAAGGGCGACCACAGCCCCCGCCGCGCCCCGTCGCGCGCGAGGACGACGACCGCCGACACCATGAACACCAGCAGCACCACGATCTCCAGGGCGAGCACCAGGAAGCCGACGACGGCGGCCGCCCGCACCCCCCACAGGTTCAGCAGCGTCGTCACGACCACCGCCAGCGCCGTCCAGACCCACCGCGAGACCTCCGGCACCAGCGCGTTCATCGCGATCCCCGAGAAGAGGTAGGCCACCGCCGGGATCAGCAGGTAGTCCAGCATCGCCATCCACCCCGCGACGAACCCGGCCTCCTTCCCGAGCGCCACGCGCGCGTAGGCGAACACGGACCCGGCCAGCGGGACCACCCGCACCATCTGCGCGTAGCTGAACGCGGTGAACGCCATCGCCACCGTGGCGACGACGTAGACGAGCGCCACCGCGCCGTGGGACCTGGCGTCCAGCGTGCCGAAGACGCCGACCGGGGCCATCGGGGCGATGAACAGCAGTCCGTAGACCACCAGGTCCCGGAAGCCGAGGCTGCGCCGCAACCGGTGCCGTTCGTCCGCCCCGGGCGGGGGCGCCGTCGCCGTACCGGTCTCGGACATCAGTGCCTCCCGCGGCCGTATGTCTGGCACACCCCCGCTCTTCGGCCAGTCTCCCCGGGATCGTCACCCGGACGCGATCTTTGACCCCCCGAACGCGGCCTTACGATGGGTGCCATGACTGCTTCGCCTGGCCGCCGTGTCCTGCTCGCCGCCCCCCGTGGCTACTGCGCGGGTGTGGACCGCGCCGTGATCGCCGTCGAGAAGGCCCTGGAGCAGTACGGGGCCCCGATCTATGTCCGGCACGAGATCGTCCACAACAAGTACGTCGTGCAGACCCTGGAGAAGAAGGGCGCGATCTTCGTCGAGCGGACCGAGGAGGTCCCGCCGGGGAACATCGTGATGTTCTCCGCGCACGGTGTCGCCCCCGTCGTCCACGAGGAGGCCGAGCGCGGCCGCCTCGCCACCATCGACGCGACCTGCCCGCTCGTCACCAAGGTCCACAAGGAAGCCGTCCGCTTCGCCAACGAGGACTACGACATTCTCCTGATCGGCCACGAGGGCCACGAGGAGGTCATCGGCACCTCCGGCGAGGCCCCCGACCACATCCAGCTGGTCGACGGCCCGGCGGACGTCGCCAAGGTCGAGGTCCGCGACGAGTCCAAGGTCGTCTGGCTCTCCCAGACCACCCTCTCCGTCGACGAGACGATGGAGACCGTCGACGCCCTGAAGGAGAAGTTCCCGCAGCTGATCTCCCCGCCCAGCGACGACATCTGCTACGCCACGCAGAACCGCCAGCTCGCCGTGAAGCAGATGGGCGCCGAGGCCGAACTGGTCATCGTGGTCGGCTCCCGCAACTCCTCCAACTCCAAGCGGCTGGTGGAGGTCGCCAAGCTGGCCGGCTCCCGCGCCGCCCACCTGGTCGACTTCGCCAGCGAGATCGACGAGGCGTGGCTGGAGGGCGTGACGACCGTCGGCGTCACCTCCGGTGCCTCCGTACCCGAGGTGCTGGTCGAGCAGGTCCTGGAGTGGCTCGCCGAACGCGGCTACGGCGACGTCGAGATCATCAAGGCGGCCGAGGAGTCCATCACCTTCTCACTCCCCAAGGAACTCCGCCGTGACCTGCGCGAAGAGGCGGCCACCCTGGTCGCCGAGCGCGGCGGCACCGGCGCCGGGGCGTAAGGACCTTCGTACGGTCCTCCGGCGTCGTGACTGTCAGTCGTACGACGTAACGTGTAGCCATGCAGATCTTCGGTGTGGACATCGGTGGTTCCGGGATCAAGGGCGCTCCCGTGGACCTGGACAAGGGCGACCTGGCCCAGGAGCGGTGCAAGGTGCTCACCCCGCACCCGGCGACGCCCGACGGGGTCGCCGACGGGGTCAAGCAGGTGGTCGACCACTTCGGCTGGAGCGGCCCGGTCGGGCTCACCTTCCCCGGTGTGATCACCGACGGCACTCACATCCGCACGGCGGCGAACGTCGACAAGAGCTGGATCGACACCGACGCGCGCACGCTGTTCAGCGAGCGGCTCGGCGGACTCCCGGTGACCGTGGTAAACGACGCGGACGCGGCCGGTGTGGCCGAGATGGAGTTCGGCGCCGGCCGGGACCGCAAGGGCGTGGTTCTCCTGCTCACCTTCGGCACCGGCATCGGCAGCGCCCTGTTCGTCGACGGCGAGCTGGTTCCCAACACCGAGCTGGGCCACCTGGAGCTGGACGGCCACGACGCGGAGAAGAAGGCGTCCAGCAAGGCCAAGGAGGACGGCGACCTCAGCTGGGAGCAGTGGGCGCACCGGGTCAACAAGTACCTGGCGCACGTCGAGATGCTCTTCACCCCGAACCTGTTCATCATCGGCGGCGGGGTGAGCCGCAAGGCCGACAAGTTCCTGCCGTACATCGAGGGCATCAAGGCCGAGATCGTCCCGGCCCAGCTGCAGAACAACGCGGGGATCGTGGGCGCGGCGATGCGCGCGGCGCACCACGCCAAGTAGGCGCCGCCACGGCAGGTAGGCGCCGCCACGGCAAGCAGGCGCCACCACGGCACGCGGGCCGGGGTCAGGCTCTGCGGCGGCGCCGGATCAGCCGGATCCGGCGGACGATGACGATCACCCCGGCGATCAGCGTCCCGCCGTAGAGCCAGCCGGCCTGCGTGGACAGGGCGGTCACCAGGCCCATCACCCCGCCCAGGAAACCGCCGCCGCCGTCGGTGACGGCCAGCAGGCCGACGGCGAAGGCGATCGGGACGACGACGGGTGCGGTCAGCAGATCGCCCCCGCGCACCCACAGCGCGGTCAGCGCGGACACCGGCAGGAACAGCACGCCGTACACGGTCAGGGACGCCTCGAGAAGCAGGTCGTCCAGGAAGCCGAGCAGGAACATCGCGGCCATGCAGAAGAGGCCGCAGCCGAGCCCCGTGAGCCGTGGACCCGGCAGCCGCGCGGGCCCCGCCACCGGTGCCGGACGCGACCTTCCCGGAGCGGGCCGGCGCTCGGCCGTCCCCGGCCGCCGTCTCGCCTGCGGCGGCAGCGGCGCGCGGGGGGCGCCTCGGCGCGGTCCGGGTTGTCGGGGGCGGGTCCTGCGTTGCTCCATCGGACCAACTTAGGTCGGTTAATGTGCCCAATCGCGGCCCAGACACGCCGAAACCAAGCCGAAGAGGAGAGCTTGGCCAGGTGTTCGACGCGGCCGCCGGCCAGGGGGCCCGAACCCCGTAAACTGGTGGATCGGCCGGCCCGCCGGCACTGGCAGCCCCTGGCCCACTCACCCTCTCACTACGGGAAGTCGCAACGTGTCGCTCACGATCGGAATCGTCGGCCTGCCCAATGTCGGCAAGTCGACCCTGTTCAACGCCCTGACCAAGAACGACGTGCTGGCGGCCAACTACCCGTTCGCCACGATCGAGCCCAACGTGGGTGTCGTCGGCGTCCCCGACGCCCGTCTGGCCAAGCTGGCGTCGATCTTCAAGTCGGAACGCATCCTCCCCGCGACGGTCGACTTCGTCGACATCGCCGGCATCGTGCGCGGCGCCTCGGAGGGGGAGGGCCTGGGTAACAAGTTCCTCGCGAACATCCGGGAGTCCGACGCGATCTGCCAGGTCATCCGTGCCTTCAAGGACGAGAACGTCGTGCACGTCGACGGCAAGGTCTCGCCGAAGGACGACATCGAGACGATCAACACCGAGCTGATCCTCGCCGACCTCCAGACGATCGAGAAGGTCCTCCCGCGCCTCCAGAAGGAGTCGCGCATCAAGAAGGACGTGGCCCCCAAGGTCAAGGCCGTCGAGGAGGCCAAGGAGATCCTGGAGAAGGGCGACACGCTCTTCGCCCACGGCATCGTCCAGGGCACCGAGCGCAACGAGCTCCTGCACGACCTGCACCTCCTCACCACCAAGCCGTTCCTCTACGTCTTCAATGTCGACGAGGACGAACTGCTCGACGAGGACTTCAAGACCGAGCAGCGCGCCCTGGTCGCCCCCGCCGAGGCGATCTTCCTCAACGCCAAGCTGGAGCAGGACCTCGCCGAACTCGACGAGGAGGACGCCCTGGAGCTGCTGGAGTCGGTGGGCGCGGAGGAGCCCGGCCTCGCCACCCTCGCCCGCGTCGGCTTCGACACCCTCGGCCTGCAGACCTACCTCACGGCCGGCCCCAAGGAATCCCGCGCCTGGACCATCAAGAAGGGCGCCACGGCCCCCGAGGCGGCCGGCGTGATCCACACCGACTTCCAGAAGGGCTTCATCAAGGCCGAGGTCATCTCCTTCGCCGACCTGGTCGAAACGGGCTCGGTGGCCGAGGCCCGCGCCAAGGGCAAGGCCCGCATGGAGGGCAAGGACTACGTGATGCAGGACGGGGACGTGGTGGAGTTCCGGTTCAATGTTTAATTGAAAATTAAACTAATCTTGAAGGGGCTTGTCTGGGGAGGGCAAGCCCCTTTGTCTGGTTCTCAAGCTCGTGATCGCTTGCGCTGGAACAGAACCGCTCCGCGTCTGACGGAGGCTCCGGTCTGTTCTCGGAGCGGTTCACCCTGCGAGTTCAAACGGAGGTCGGCGCCACCGTCTCGGTTGTCCGCGGAACATTGCAACTGGGAGCGGATCCACTCGGTCCAATGGCTACATCGCGTTGCGCCGGGCGAGAGCTCGCGTCACTAGTGACTGGATCTCGCGGTATAAAACGGAAGAGCTGGGGGCCTGGGGTCACTTCAGGCGACGCCCAGCCCCAATCTGGCTGACAGTCGGGCGGTGGATCGGTCTCCGTCGACGGCCTGCTGCTCCGCTACCGCCAAGAGCGTGCGCATCTAGTGAGGTCGCAGTCGATGGCGAACGCACGCTGATCCATATCGAACGCGCGTACGAATACGGTGCCTAGCTTCATCTACTTCTTTTGTAGCACCCCAATCCGCTTCATCATTTCATCGAGGTAACCAAGCGTGTCGTTTATGCCCGGCTCATAGTCGTCCGGATGCGCACACTCATTCCGCTTGGCTAGCAGCCCCTGTAGCGCCTTCATCATTCCGTTGGTGATGAAAGCCTGCTTCTTCATGACTTCAAAGAGGGTGTGATCCTTCTGATCGCGGAAGTCCGAAGCCTGCTTGATGTTCCACGCGGTGTAGTTGGCCTGGATCGCGGAGAGGCGGGAAGCGTCGTTCGCGATCCACTCGTGGATGAAATCCATCAGTGCGGCGAATGACGTGACGTGTGCGGACCGGTAGAGCCCATGCTCCACGCACTGAAGTGCCTCACGAAACAGCTTGTCCTGCTTGATGTTGAGGTTCATCAGCTTGTCATAGGACTCGGTTACCGTCATTGCGCGATACGTCGAGGTCTCCCGCTTGGCGAGAAGCCTACGTAGTTCGTCCTGCGCGTTGGCCGCCCCGTCGGCGACCTCGCGCGGAGTCCTAGGCGCCGCCATCCGTCAGGCCCTTGAGGTGCTTCGCCATCGCGGCGAAGAACGCGTCGTAGACAGCAGCGTCACTTGTCGCATCAACGGAGAGTGCGATGTTCACGTTGATGACCACCGAGCCGGACCCGTTGCTGCCCTGCTGGCGTTGGCGGCGCCCATTCGTCGACTCGGCCTGCTCGTCGGCAACGCCCTCGTCGCCTTCGTCTTCATTGCCTGCGGCACCAGCGACCGAGTTGAAGTTGCCGAACTTGCACACAGCCTTGAAGGTCTTGACCGCGAGTCCCACCTTCTTGTCATCCAAATCCGAATGACTCCGGAAGAAGGTCGCGAGTTCGGCGTCAGACCGATTGTATGCGTCGCTATAGGTCTGGAACACGTTGTCGTACCCGGCACGGATGCCCGCCGCAATCAGGGCGCGACCGCTCTCCCCGCCGCGGAGGCCCTTGGTGTAGAGCTCGGTCGGCTTACCGGAGCTGCCCAACAGCCCGATCTTCTTCATTAGCGGGATGAACGGACGACTGTTCGATGACGCGAACCCCACCGAGCCTAGGTACTGCTGGTCGATCCTCGTCGGCACGCCCACGCCCTGAAGCTTTTCCAGAAATTCTTCTAGCTTCCCGGGGGTTGGCGTGTATGGGAACGAGTTATCAGCTGCCATGCGCCGCATGGTACGCGGAGCCACTGGTGGAAAGCACTAGGGCGGCACAAGCTATTTCCCAGTCGAAGGCAAGCTCGTGTGGTACAAGGTCGCGTCGGTCAACTTGTCACTCAAAGCTCAACATCGAACAAATTCTCGAACTTGAGCTATATCCTCTCTGTTAAAGTAGAGCAAGCCAGGCATACTGGATTATTTATTGAGCCCTTTCAGTGTCGCCGCTCAAGGTGAGGACGGGCGTTGTTCGCGTCGAGGACCTTGGCGCCGCCGTCCCACAGGTTGGGGAGGGTGGAGTCGGAACCGTTGGGACCGTATTCCCGCCAGTGGTTTTGGGTGGTTGCCCCGTCCACGAGGCCTGCGCGGCTGGGGTGAGTCGGCTGGAGCAGGCGCCGGAACGATGACGTCGGTCACCAACATCCACGCCGCCGTCCCTACGTACGGCCATCCTGACTCCTGATGCGCTGGCACTCTGTTCGCCTCGGCTATCTCCGGGTCCCCTCACGGGCTGGTCGTCTGAGGGCATAGGCCGCTAGACGGGCCGGATAACAGGGGCGGGTTTGATGTCCTGGGCGTCGATGAGGGTGCGGATGTCGTCTGGGTCCGAGGTCCAGATGATGGCGCCGAGGCTGGCTGCCATGGTCACGACGGTGGCGTCGACGATGTCGGAGGTGCCAGCCTTGCCGCAGAGGATGCCTGCGGTTTTGGCGGTTTCGAGGCCGACGGGTACGACGTGGCATCCGGCGAGGAACTTGCCGAGTCTGACCTGGCGGCGGGAGTCCCGCCATGCCTGGCCGACGACGACGGACGGGACGTGGATGTCCCGTCCGTCTTCCAGGGCCAGGCTGTGTCGGGCCCACATGCGCCGGTCGTCATTGTCGATGGCGATGAGGACCCCGGCGTCGTACAGGTAGGGGATGTTCACGCGGCCGAGGCTCCCGAATTGCTGAGGTACTCGGCATCGGCGGCGGCCAGATCCGCGCGGGCGGCGGCAAGCTCTTCCGGGGTGAAGGCGCCGTGCTCGGCCTGCCACTCCTGGATGACGGCGCGGCCGGCCCGCAGACGTAGCTCGCGTTCGGCTGCTCCAGCGACGAGGCGGGAGAGCGGGATGCCTTCTTCCTCGGCGGCTCCGGCCAGAGCTTCGACCAGGGATTCGTCGAGAGTGATAGTCACCTTCTTGGTAGCCATACATCGACCATAGCGTGGTATGGCCTCGGGTGTCGATGTGCGCTTCCCGCGCCAGCGAGCGTTGTGGTGCGAGCGCGTCCGGTGAGGGATCTCGGTGGGCCGGGGCTGCAGGTGAGGATGGGTCCATATTCGCTGGAAAGAGCGGATTAGCGATGAATGCCTTGCTGGGTCTTGGGACGCCGGTGCACGGTTTCGAGCATGGGCCAGGCGACGGATCGGGGCTTGGGTGGCGAGCGTTTTTCAGCGGTGCAAGAGGGACGTCCGGGACCGTAACTTCCCCTGTGATCGTCCGCGGTGTCGGCACGGCTGGACGGTGCGGTACCGGGAGCCGGGCGGTAGGCGCGGGCGGCAGCGGGAGAGGTCGTTTCCCCGCCGGGTGGGCTCGGACGGTGCGGACGCTTTCGCCGACAAGGTCGAGAGCGACAAGAAGGCCGACGTTCGTTTCGATCCTGCGCCTGGGCGGGTGCCATTGCAGGTCTGGGCTCAGGAGTGGCTGGAGCGCCGGATCATCGGTGAATCTACGCGCCGCAACTACGAAGGGTTCATCCAGAACCATCTCGTGCCGCGACTGGGACGGAAGACGCTGGCCGCGCTGTCACGGCGCGACTTCGAGGCGTTCGCCAAGGAACTGCACTCCTCCGGTGCCGGGTTGGCGGTCTCCACGATCAACGATCGGTTGGTGATGGTGGCCGCGATGCTAGAGGTGGCCGTCGTTGAGAAACGCATCCCGCACAATCCCGCGCGCGGCGTCCGGGTATCCCGGGCGGCCCCGTGCGCGGTGGACGAGGACGAGATTCCCACGTTGGGCGAGGTTGATCTGATCGCGGAGCGCATCGCCCCGCAGTACCGGCTCGCGGTTTACCTGCAGTCGGGCACTGGCCAGCGCCCCAGCGAGGCCCTCGCCTTCTCCACCGAGTGCCGACGGTCCGGCTTCGTCAGGGTCCGCTGGCAGGTCAGTGCCAAAGCGCACCGCGGTGACTGCCACACGATGATTGTGCCGCTCAAGCACCGAACGGAGGGCGAGTACCGGGACGTGCCGGCTGCTCCGTTCGTCGAGCAGGAAATCGACGGCCACTTGTCGCGGTGGGCGCCAGTGCCCGCGGCCTTCACAGGGCTTCGCGGCAGACGCTGGCGGCTGGAGGTCTTCTTCTCCCCGCGCCAGCGTGGCAAGGGTGTGATGCCCACCGCCTCCACCTTCGGATACCACTTCAAGAAGGCGTGCGTGTTGGCAGGCGTGGTCGACGTGGACGGCAAGGCCAAATACACGCCTGGCAGTCTGCGGCACTTCTTCGCCTCGACCGCGTTGGCGAACGGTGTGCCGATCCGCGAGGTCTCGCGCTGGCTTGGTCATAAGTCGATCAAGACCACAGTGGACATCTACGGGCACCTAGTCCCCGAGGCGTGGGGTCGTTGCCGAGACGTCATGCAGAGTGCCATGCGTCCGGCGGTCGAGGAGTCAGGCGAGTCTGTCTCCGCGGCTTGACGTGCTGGATGTGCTGGATGAGTCCCGACGGTGCTGGATGGGTGCTGGATACGATCACCTGAGGGAAAGTTTCCGCAGGTGGGAGCGCTGCGTTGAATGTTCCGGTTCAACGTCTGAACCCCACTGGCTTCGCTGTACACCGGGCGGCCCGCCTCGCCGTGAACGGGCCGCCGGTGGGTGTGGATGTTCGACGTCATGACCGCGTCGGCGTGGCTGCGGGGCTCGGGCACATCGGTTCCCCGGTTGGGGAGGCGTTCAGCGCGGTGACTTCGCGGCGGCCCGGGTTTCGATCCGGATGACGATTTCGGCCACGGTCGTCGGGAGCAGCAACACCACGCAGCATCCGAAGCCGATCAGCCCGGTCTCCAGCCAGAAGACCGGACGCGAGTTCATGCACTGGACCTGTTCGCGGGTGCAGCCGCTGTCCGGGCCGAGCGACGGCACCGGCAGTCGGAACCCCGTGACGACGAAGAGCACGGAGACGACGACCCCGGCGGACAGCAGACTCCACCGGATCCACCGCGGTCCCCACCCCGACGGGATCCAGCCGGCGACGATCACCGCCGGCAGGATCCACACACAGCCGCTGCTCATTCCCGCATCGCATCGGTCCGCGACATCGAGTTCTGGCCGGTCTGCCGTCGGGCGGCGTGGTTGCCCATGTCGATCAACCCTACCGAGAGCCCGATGGTGACCGGCTGTCAGATCCCGGGCCTATGTTCTCACCCATGACCCCTGATCTGTTCGGCCGGCTCACGCCGTTCCGTGAGGAAGCACTGAGACGCGGGATACCCCTCCAGGACGTTGAGCGGTGGATCGCCACCGCCCGTCCGTCCGGGACACTCGTCACGCGTGGGGAGGGGCCGGTGATCGGCCGGTTCGGCGGCTCCCTGATGCTGCCTGCCGATGCCCCCGCTCCCTGGTACCCGCTGCTCGCCACCCTCGACTGCGCGGCCCTGCCCGAGGCGGTGACGGGCCTTCCGCTGCCGGTCGACGGTCACCTGCTGTTCTTCGGCTTCCCTGAGATGACGTACTACGGCGCAAGCGCCGGTGAGGTCGTGTACATCCCTGCCGGGACGCCCGTCGAGGAGCGGAGGACGGAGTACCCCTGCGTCTATGGCGAGGAAGGGGACGGGACCGACGACGAAACGCTCCGCATCTACGAGCAGTTCCCCCAGGACGACCTGCGCCTCTCGGCCGACGTCTCCCTGCCGTACCACTTCCTGATCCCGTCCCCGGAGCCCGGCCAGGAGGACGCTCCGTTCCCCGGCCATCCCCGCGCCTGGGAACTGGCCGAAGTGTGGACGGACACGTGCGGCGGCATCGTCGTCGACGGCCCCCTGCACATCGGTGGGTACGCCTCCCACGAGTGCACGGAAACGGACCCCGTCGCGGACGCCGCGCAGGACGCGGAGCTGGCGCGACGGCACCGGACCGCGGGGGCGCACGAGTCCCTGGACGCCATGGAACTGCCCGCCCCCGACCAGTGGACACTGCTCGCCCAGTGGGACATCGGACTCACCGGGCGGGAGGGGGCCACCCTGCACTGGGTGATCCCGCGACAGGACCTGGCCGAGCGCCGCTTCGAGCGCGCGCATGTCTCGTTCTTCTGGAATCCCTGAGCCGACCCGCACTCTGCGCGCCGGGAACCCTCCTTCCGAAGCCATGGCGCCGGCCGGACCGGATCGACGACTGGTGCGCACAGGCGGGCGGCACGCACGAACTGGTGCGCGCCACAGCCCGTGCCGGGGAGTGGTACTGCTGTTCCTACCCTCGCGACTGGCGGCCGGCCGACCGCCCGGCGGATGATCGAACAAGCGAGCTGCGGCCGAGGCTGGCTGACAGCCCGGACTTCGACGCACGCGTCATCGACGAGGTGGGCGACGCGATCCTCGCCGCCGTCCCGGCTTCGCCGGCTGTCAGGCGACAGGGCCGCCGAGCCCGTCTGGCCCGTCTGGCCCGTCGAGTCCTCCGATCGCTCAGAACGGACACCGTCATGACCATGGCCTACCTCGCCCAGCCCGACCAGCAGCAGCGCCTCGAATGGCTCGACGGCGGGGAGTTCGCCGTACTCCTGGACAGCGCGGCCACCGCCGGACAGCTGACCGTCGGACGGTTCTCCGTCAGCAAGGGCGAAGCACCGCCGTACCACACGCACACCCGTGAGGACGAGGTCTTCATGCTGATCAAGGGCAGTGCGCTGCTGTGGTGCGACGACCAGGAGATGGAGCTGTCGGAGGGCGGCATAGTCTTCCTGCCCCGGAACGTCCCGCACGGCTACCGGATCACTTCCGACACCGCCGACCTGCTGATGATCTGTACCCCCGGCGGCATCGACGGCATGTTCCGGCACGCCGGACGTGACCTGGCCACCCCGCGCCCCGAAGGCTTCGAGATCTCACGGGACCTCATGGCCGAAGCCGCCGACATGTACGGCCAGATCATCGTCGGGCCGCCGCGCTGACCGCCCGCGACTTCGCGCCGATCACCGCTCCGCCGTACGCACGGCACTCACCGGAACCACGAAAGGCACCGCCATGTCCCGGCCACAGCGCCAGACCCTCGACGACCTGCTGCGGCACGGCCCGCTCGACCTCGGCGGCGACGTCGCCGAACAGCGCGCCGTCTTCCACGACATGATGACGTCCCTGCCGTTGCCCGCCGATGTCTCGACCACGGCGGGCGAGTTGGGCGGCGTACCCGTCGTCACCGTGGAGACGCCGGCGAACGACCCGGCGACCGTGCTGCTGTACCTGCACGGCGGCGCGTATGCCATCGGCTCGGCGGCCGACGCCGCGGGCCTGGCCGGGGACGTCGCCCGGCGCACCGGTGCCCGCGCCGTGTGCGTGGACTACCGGCTGGCCCCCGAGAACCCGTTCCCCGCGGCCGTCGACGACGCGCTGGCCGTCTACCGCGCGCTGCTCGACGGCGGTGTGCCCGGCTCCGCCGTCGCCTTCGTCGGCGAGTCGGCGGGCGGCGGTCTCGCCGTCGCGACCCTGGTCGCCGCCAGGGACGCGGGCCTGCCCCAGCCCTCGTCGGCCGCGGTCTTCTCCCCGTGGGCCGATCTGAGCGTGTCCGGCGACAGCGCCGTCGGCAAGGCCGCCGTCGATCCCGCGCTGACCGCCGAAGGCCTGCGCAGGCGTGCCCGTGACTATCTGCGCGACACGGATCCCACCGTGCCGCATGCCAGCCCCGTCTTCGCCGACCTGACCGGCCTGGCGCCCCTGCTCATCCAGGTCGGCTCGCACGAGATCCTGCTGGACGACGCCGTACGGCTGGCCGCGCGCGCCGCCGAGTGCGACGTCCACGTCGAACTGCAGGTCTGGCCCCAGGTACCGCACGTCTTCCAGGCGTTCGCCGCGATGCTCGACGAAGCCGACGCCGCGCTGAGCGCCGCCGCCGCCTTCACCCGCGCGCACTGGGCCGCCACCGGTGCCGACGACGTGTCCGGCGAGGTGCTGCCGGGGGGTAAAGAGTCTGTTGTGCGGCAGTAGAACCACCCTGCGGGTCACGGCAGTTGGATGACGATGACCTGCATGGAACCGACGAACCACTTCGGCATCGCGCTGCGGGGCTGGCGTGCACGCGTGTCACCGCAGGACGGCGGACCGGAGACGGGCGAGGTCCGACGCATCCCCGGACTGCGCCGCGAGGAACTCGCCCGGCTGGCCGGGCTGTCGGTCGACTACGTGGTCCGGCTGGAACAGGGCCGCGCCCGGCACCCCTCGGGCCAGGTGGTCGCCGCCCTGGCCAGAGCGCTGCGCCTCGACCCGTCCGAGCGTGACCATCTGTTCCGCTGCGCCCGTCTCGCACCGCCCGCCACCGGGAACGTGTCCCGGCAGGTGCCCGTGCGGGTACAGCGGCTGGTGAGCCGGTTGGGAGACATCCCGACCGCGGTCTACGCCGCCGACTGGACCATCGTCGGCTGGAACGGGATGTGGTCCGCCACGATCGGCGATCCCCGTACGTACGGCTGGGACGAGCGCAGTCTCGTCGCCGGGATGTTCCGGCCGGGCGGGGGACGGACCCGGCAGCCGATCGCGGCATGGCCCGTGCTGTCCTGGGCGGGCGACGAGGCGGAGGAGGAGAACCTCGTCGCGGACCTGCGGGTGACGGCGGCCGCCCATCCCCACGACGGGCGGCTCGCCGCGTTCGTCGAGCACCTGCGGCGCAACAACTCCCGCTTCGCGCGGCTGTGGTCCAACGGCACCGCCCGTACCCAGGGCGGTGACCGCAAGACCGTCGAGCACCCGCTGGTGGGTGACATCGCACTCGACCTCGACGTCCTGACGGCCGCCGGCACCGACCTCCGGATCGTCACCTACACGGCCGAGGCCGACTCCACCGACGCGGAGAAACTGAACACCCTGCGAGCCACCTGCCGGCCGCGCCCTGCCTCGTCGGACGGCCCCGCCGCTGAGCCTGACCCCGGCGGGGATCTTGGAGATGCCGAAGTCGTCCGCTGGTGATCCGGCGGGCTCAGGGCTGCCGTGCGGTCAGCCGTTCGGCGATGTCCGTGACGTTGGCCAGGTTCTGGCCGAGGTCGAAGGTGGCGATGTGGAACCTGGGCCTGCTGCGCACCACGAACTGTGTGCCCGTACCCGACCTGGCGGCCGACACCTCGATCACCTGGGCGTAGCCGAGGTGAGGGGAAGATCGAGGCGCCGGACGACCCGGAGGTGGAAGATCAGCCCTCCCGCGCAGTTGAGAAGTGTGAGTACGCAGAGCAGAACCAGGTAGACGAGCGCGATCACCCGTAGTTGGTCGCCCGCGTTCCTGGGTGGAGGTGATGTCCGTACCGGCGAACTCTTTCGGGGTGCGGACGACTCGGGGTGGCGCGACCGCCGCTCGCGCGGGTCCGGCGCGGCTGTCTGGCACGCCCCGCGCGGTCAGTCGTAGTGGAGGAAGCTGGGCCACAGGGCGTGCCACGGTCGCACCGGGTCGTGGCAGAGGTAGATGGCGCGGTGCTGTTCCTCGCTGTCGATGCGGTAGCCGCTGTCCAGCCGGCCCTCGACGCGGCAGCCGGCGAACTGGGCGGACAGCCAGGCCCGGTCGTCGTAGCCGACGACGACGGCCGTACGGGCGGAGTCGGGTGGAGTGCCCAGGGTGCGCAGGGCGTTCTGCCCGCTGTAGAGGACCTGCCGGGGAACGCCGTGGGCGCCGCCGTAGCGGTCGAGGGCGCCGTACTCGCCGTAGTTGCCGGTGACGATGATCGCGCCCGGGCGGTAGACGGCGGCGATCTGGGAGACGTAGCGCGGCCAGCCGATCTCGTCCCCGAGGCCCTGGTCGGCCTCGGCGAAGTGCAGGCTCTGCTGGCTGCGGAGGGAGACCACCGGCAGGGCGAACGCCGCCGAGACCACCAGGTTGAGTCCGAGGAGCAGGGCGAACAGCGCCCGGCTGTGCCGCCGCTCGGCCAGCGCCCGCGCCACCGGCACGGAACCCACCGCGTGCAGGGCCAGCACCATGCCCATGGCGTAGTAGGGCTGTGCGGCGACGGCGCAGAGCAGCACCAGCAGCAGCAGGTATCCGACGCCGAAGGCGCGCACGGGCCCCAGCACCGGATCGCGGAGCACCCGGAGCAGGCCCACCACGGCGATGTACGACAGGGGCAGCCCGACCGTCAGGAAGAAGAACGGGATGTTCAGCACGCCGCCCAGGGCGCCCTTGTCCGAGCGGAGGGCACCGGCCATGGTGAGCGCCGGGAAGTGGTGGGTGGCCTGGTAGACGAGGTTCGGTGCGCCGATCAGCGCGGCCAGCCCCATGCCCGCCCACGGCCACCGCGACAGCAGCACCCGGCGCGGCCCGACCGCCAGCAGGCCGGCGCCCAGCGTGGCCAGGAGCAGCAGGACCAGCAGCTTGTTGTAGAGCCCCACGCCGACCACCGTGCCGACGGCGAGCCACCACCGCGGCCGGTCGCGCAGCAGGGCCCGGAAGGCGAACAGCGCGACGGCGAGCCACACGACCATGTCCAGCGACGTGGTCACGAACAGATGCCCGAAGGTCAGCACGAGCGTCCCCGAGGAGGCCGCGGCCGCCAGCGTCTGCGCGCCAGGGCCGCCGCCGACCTCACGGGCGATCAGCGCACACAGGTACGCCACCGCTCCCGCCGCCAGGACCGCCGGGACCCGGAGACCGCGCACGGTGTCCCCGAACAGGGCGATCGACGCGCGGGAGAGCAGGGGCGTGCCGGGCGGCTGGTCGGCGTATCCCCACGCGGGATGCCGGCCCAGCACCCGGAAGTACAGCACGTCCCGGTGGTAGCCGTACCGCGAGGCGAACATCAGCAGCAACACCATCACCGCGAGCGCCACCACCGAGACCGGGAGCCAGGCGAATCCACGACGCTGCGGGCCCATGTCCGTCACGGCGAGAACGTAGCCGCGCTCGGTATGCCTACGGAAGCAGCACGCCGCAAGTGGTACGAGGCTTCGTCAGTTGTGACACCAGCCCGAGGCGTCGGTGCATGACCTCGATCCGCGAAGCCCTGCGGGGCAATCCCTGCCCTCGGCCCACGACGCGGATGCGCTGCTGCCGGACCTGTGGGAGGTGGGAGGATGCCCGAACGGCGAGTGAGGGGCGGGCGCGTGGGGCGGGACGAGCGGGGTGTGGTCGCGAAGGGAGCGCGGCTGGCCGAGGCGGCCCGGAACGTGGTCGATGACCATGGCAGGGCCGTCGAGGCGGTACGGGCGGCACTCGACCCGATCCACGACGCGGCGGTACGGCGGGAGCTCGACGCCATCCCGGTCGCGCGGCTCCAGGACGTCACCGAAGGCCGGCTGCGGCTCGGCGGCGTCGAGCAGAGCGGACTGCGGACGGTGGGCGCGGTGCTCGAAGCGGGCGCGTACCGGCTGCTGCAGATACCCGGTGTCGGGCGGCGCACCGCCGACCAGATGCTCGCCGCGGCCCGCAGACTCTCCGAGGCCGTGCACGAGACCGTGGCCGTCCATATCGACGTGGACCGGCCGGAGCCGAGCACCACCGCGCTCGTCACGGCCCTGCAGGTGCTGGTGGAGGCGGGGCCTCAGGCGCGGCGCGCCGTCGACCGGGCCGTTGCCCTGTCGCGACGAATGGAGCCGCTGCTGGCCGACGCCAGGCCGGCCGCCGGGCGGTTCCGGATGCTCCTGGCCGGCCGGGAGAGGAAGGCCCGCGCACTGGCGGCGGTGACCGAACTCCGTCCGCTGGTGGACGAGGCGGAACGGGGGCGGCTGCCCGAACTGTTCGCCCAGGCCTCGGTTGACCTGCTCCGGGGGCCGTCGTCCGACCTCGCCGCCTGGGCGGACTTCGAACTCCGTTCCGCCGACTACTACAGCCTGCTCGCCGAGATCTCGGGCGCGGCGCCCGACACGGCCGCCGCCGAGGGCTTCCTGCCGGACGAGATCGCCGAGCGGGTCCGGGCCCAGCACCTCGACGACTCGCACCGGCGGGTCTCCCTGCGTGGCTACCAGGCGTTCGGCGCCCGGTTCGCCCTCGCGCAGCGCAACGTGATCCTCGGTGACGAGATGGGCCTCGGGAAGACCATCCAGGCGATCGCCGTGCTGGCCCACCTGGCCGCCGAGGGGCAGAGCCACTTCATGGTGGTGTGCCCGGCGAGTGTCCTCGTGAACTGGACGCGGGAGATCGAGGCCCGCAGCGCCCTGCGCGTGCTGCTGCTGCACGGCCCCGACCGGCGCGACGCGTTCGCCGACTGGAAGGGGCGGGGCGGGGTCGGGGTGACCACGTTCGACGCCCTGCGCGGGTTTCCCGCGCCGGGCGGCGGCGAGGTCGGCCTGTTCGTCGTCGACGAGGCGCACTCGGTGAAGAACCCGAAGGCCAAGCGGTCCCAGGCGGTCGCCCAGTGGGCGGAGCGCTGCGAGCGCACCCTCTTCATGACCGGCACCCCGATGGAGAACCGGGTCGCGGAGTTCCGCAACCTGGTCGGGATGCTCGATCGCGGCGTCGCGGAGTCCCTGGACGACGGTGACGCCCTGGCCGGATCGGTCGCCTTCCGCAAGGCCGTCGCCCCCGTCTACCTGCGGCGCAACCAGCGGGACGTGCTGACGGAGCTCCCCAGCCTCCAGCACACCGACGAGTGGGAGGAGCTGAGCGCGTCGGACGAGGAGGCGTACCGCGACGCCGTACGCGCCGGCAACTTCATGGCGATGCGCAGGGCCGCGTACCTGCGCCCCGACAGGTCGGCCAAGCTGGAGCGGCTCCGGGAGATCGTCGAGGAGTCCGGCGAGAACGGGCAGAAGACGGTGGTCTTCTCCAACTTCAAGGACGTCCTGTGTGTGGTCGAGGAGGCACTCGACGGCACCACCACGGTCTTCGGCCCGCTCACCGGCGCTGTCCCGGCCGCACGCCGGCAGCAGCTCGTCGACGACTTCGCCGCCGCCCCGGGCGCCGCGGTGCTCCTGGCGCAGATCCAGGCGGCGGGCGTCGGCCTCAACATGCAGGCCGCCTCCGTCGTCGTCATCTGCGAACCACAGATCAAACCGACCATCGAACACCAGGCGGTGGCCCGGGCCCACCGCATGGGCCAGGTCAGGCCGGTCCGGGTGCACCGCCTGCTCGCCACCGGGGGAGTGGACGAACGCCTGGTGGAGATGCTGGAGCGGAAGACCCGCCTGTTCGACGCCTACGCCCGCCGCAGCGCGGTGGCCGAAGCCACCCCGGACGCGGTCGACGTGTCGGACACCGAACTGGCCCGCCGGATCGTCGAGGAGGAACAGGCGCGTCTGGGCATGACGACCCCGGACCGCACCGAGCGAGCCGACGCCTGACGCCTGGACCGGGGGAACGCGGTGCTCCGGCTTCGTCAGTCACCGTCGAGCCCTGCGCCCGGTCCCCCTACGCCGACTCGCGCACCCGCAGCTCCGCCCCCACCGTCAGCTGGTCGGAGTGGAGCGGGCCGCTGCCGGTCAGCAGCCGGGCCGCCTGTTCGACGGCGAGCGCGCCGAGACTGCGGGTGTCCAGGGCCACCGTGGTCAGCTGCGGCTCGACCAGCGTGCCGAGCCGCAGGCCGTCGAAGCCGATCAGGGCCAGGTCCCGGGGGACCTGCCGGCCCAGCCGGCGCGCGGCGCGCAACGCCCCTATCGCGATGATGTCGTTGAACGTGAACACGGCGGTCAGGTCCGGGTGCCGGGCGAGGAGTTCCTGGAGCGCCCGCTCGCCGCCCTCGACGCTCTGGTCCGCGCGGGCCACCGAACCGGAGTCCAGCCCGCACGCGGACATCGCGGCGTCGAACCACTCGTGCCGGACGCTCGGCTCGGAGCGTTCCGCGTGGTCGAGCATGCCGATGTGCCGGTGCCCGGCCCCGGTCAGGTGCCGTATCGCCGCGTGCACGCCCGCCTCGCCGTCGATCAGGATCGAGCTGAAGCGTTCCGAGCGGTGCTTGCGGTCGATGAGGACGACGGGGAGCCCCCGGGTGAGCCGTGCGATCTCGTCCTCCGGCAGGCTCAGGTAGCCCACCACCGCGTCCACCTGGGAGGCGATCACCTCCAGGGTGCCGCGCTCCTCCTCGACCCGGTCGCCGGTGTCGTACACGACCACGTGCCAGCCGCGTCCCCGTGCCGCGTCCAGCGCGGCGGCGGCGACCTCGGTGAAGAACGGGTTGAGCAGATCGGGGATCACCAGGCCGACGCTGAACGTGTCCTGCCTCACCAGCCCCCTGGCGAACCGGCTCGGCCGGTACCCCAGCGCGAGGGCCGCGTCCAGGACGCGCTGCTTCGTGGAGACGCCGATCTCGCCCTTGTCGTTGAGCGCCCGTGACACGGTCTGCCGGGACACTCCGGCGGCCTCGGCCACATCGTCGATCGTCACCCTGCGGGGTCCGGTTCCCGACGACGCCATCGCGCACCTCCGTGAAATTGCCGACGCGCCCGCGTCGCAGGGACACCGAGTATGCCCGGGTCCGACGTCATGAGCCTTGACACTCCGGCGGACCGGAGCTCACACTCCCAATCAACTTCCCGTTACCGCTCCCGTGAGCGCTCACGTTACCGCTCACGGGCCCTTATTCCAACCAGAAGGCAGCCGCCTCCAGGAGTCAACGTCGACCCGCCTGACCACCTTCGCCAGGCGTTCTCTGGAACGGAAGATATGAGCAGCACAGTCACGCGCACCCGCCTCGCCGTCGCAGCGGCCACGGCCGGCATCGTCGTACTCGCCGGGTGTTCCTCGTCCGGTTCGTCGGACAAGGCGTCCGCATCCTCCTGCGAGCCCGCGAAGGGCAAGGTCACCCTCCAGTACTGGAACACCGTTCCGGGCATGGACAAGGTCGTCGACCTCTGGAACAAACAGCATCCGAACGTCCAGGTGGAGATCAAGAACATCTCCAACGACCAGTACGGCATCCTCGGCAACGCCCTCAAGGCGAACAAGGCCCCGGACCTCGCCCAGGTCGGCTACGACGAACTGCCCAACCTGCGCAGCCAGAGCGCCTTCGTGGACGCCTCCGCCTGCAAGGCGGCCACCGCGGCCAAGTCGAAGTTCGTGCCGTGGACCTGGTCGCAGACCAGCTTCGGCGGCACCGGGGTGTTCGCGATCCCGCAGGACACCGGACCGATGGCGCTCTACGTCCGCAGCGATCTCTTCAAGAAGTACAACGTCGCCGTGCCCACGACGTGGGACGAGTACGCGACGGCCGCCGAGAAGCTGCACAAGGCGGACCCGAACCTCGACATCACGTTCTTCGACCCGAACAACGCCGAGTGGTTCAACGGGCTCCTCTGGCAGAACGACGCCAAGATGTACGGCTACTCCGGCGACAAGTGGCAGGTCAGCGTCGACTCGGCGCAGAGCAAGCAGGTCGCCGACTACTGGCAGAAGCTGATCTCCGAGAAGGTCGTGCGCACCGACCTCGCCCACGGCTCGACCCAGATGTACGCGGCGTACCAGAAGGACCAGATCGCCACCTACGTCGGCGCCGCCTGGGGCTACAGCATGTTCCGCGACAACCTGCCCAAGCAGGCCGGGAAGTGGACCATCGTCCCGATGCCGACGTGGGGTTCGAACGGCTCCTCCGGTGACTGGGGCGGCTCGACCGTCGCGTTCATGAAGGGCGGCAAGCACCTCTACGAGTCGGTGGAGTTCAACACCTGGCTGAACTCCGACCCGGACGCCCTGGCGCTGGAGAACAAGCTGGGCGGCCTCTACCCGGCGGCCACCGCGGGACTGGACCTGCCCGCGCTGAAGCAGGGCGTGCCGTACTACAACAACGAGAAGATCTTCGACGTCTTCGCCGACGCCTCCAAGAAGATCGACACCAGCTTCGCCTGGGGTCCCACGCAGAAGACCGTGAACCTGGCCCTCCAGGACGCGCTGGCCAAGGCCGCGGCCGGCAGCGGCACTCTCAGCGACGCGCTCGCGACCGCCCAGGCCGCCGCGCTGAAGTCGATGAAGGACCAGGCGATCCCGGCGACGGCGGGCAAGTGACCACGGCATGACCGACCTCGCAACCCGCTCGGCCGGCGTGCGGACCACGCCCGGGGGCCGTCGCCGTCGCCTCGACGGTGGCGGCCCCCGGGCGGCCACCGTCGCCGCCTTCGTGACCCCGTTCTTCCTGCCGTTCCTGCTCTTCTACCTGGTGCCGGTCGGCTACGCCCTCTGGCAGAGCTTCCGCGTCGTGCGCCGCTCCGGCGGCCAGTACGGGACGTCGTACACGACCTTCGGCGGCTTCGAGCAGTACGGGCAGGTGCTCCAGAACAACGAGTTCTGGTCCAGCATCGGCCGCATCGGCCTGTTCGGCATCGTGCAGGTGCCGGTCATGCTGTTCGTGGCCCTGATCATCGCGCTGCTGCTCGACACGCCCCTGCTGAGGGCCAAGGGGTTCTTCCGCATCGTCGCGTTCATGCCCTACGCGGTGCCCGGCGTCATCGCCGCCATCATGTGGTCGTACCTCTACTCGCCCCAGCTCAGCCCGGTCGTCGACCTGCTGAACGGCATCGGGCTGCACCCCGACTTCCTCGGCCCGGGCGCCGTCCTGTGGTCGGCCGCGAACGTCTCCACCTGGCTGTGGACCGGCTACAACATGCTGATCATGTTCTCGGCGCTCCAGTCGATCCCGCAGGAGCTGTACGAGGCCGCGAAGATCGACGGCGCCTCCAACTGGGCCATCGCCTGGCGGATCAAGGTGCCGATCATCGCCCCGTCGATCGTCCTGACCACCGTCTTCTCGATCATCGGCACGCTTCAGCTGTACGCCGAGCCGGCGGTGCTGCGGCAGATCTCCTCGAACATCTCCAGCACGTTCACCCCGAACATGCTCGCCTACACGGTGGCCTCCGGGAACAACTACCAGCAGGCCGCGGCCATCTCCGTCGTCATCGCCGTCATCACCTTCGTCTTGAGCTTCGGGTTCATGCGACTGACCTCGAAGAAGGCGGGACTGTGAGCACCCCGACCATTAATCGCGAAAGCCGTGTCAGCCGTACCGCCGCCATGGGGCTGATGCTGCTCCTGGCCGTCTACTTCCTGCTGCCGGTGTACTTCCTGGTCGTCGCCTCGACCAAGCCGCAGGGCGACCTCGCCTCCACCAACGGCCTGGTGTTCTCGCACTTCAACCTGTTCGAGAACCTCCATACCCTGTTCACCCGCAGCGACGGCATCTTCGGCCGCTGGGCCCTCAACACCGTCCTGTACGCGGTGCTGGGCGCGGCCGTGGGCACCTTGATCTCCGCGCTGTGCGGCTACGCCCTCGCCAAGTTCCGGTTCCGCGGCCGGGAGTTCCTGTTCTCCGTCATCCTCGGCGGCGTCCTGGTGCCCACCACCGCGCTCGCCCTGCCGCTGTTCCTGCTGTTCTCGGCGACCGGGCTCGTCAACACCTACTTCGCGGTCTTCCTGCCCAGCATCGTCAGCCCGTTCGGCGTCTACCTGGCGCGGATCTTCGCCAACGCCGCCGTGCCACAGGAGCTGATCGAGTCGGCGCGGCTGGACGGCGCGGGCGAGTTCCGCACGTTCTTCTCGGTGGCGTTCCGGCTGATGACCCCGGCGCTGGTGACCATCTTCCTGTTCCAGTTCGTGGCCATCTGGAACAACTTCTTCCTGCCGATGGTGATGCTCCAGAAGGAGTCCCTCTTCCCGATCACGCTCGGCCTGTACGAGTGGAACGGCCAGACGGCCCGCGCCCCGCTGCTCCAGCAGTCCATCATCACCGGCTCGCTGGTGTCGATCCTGCCGGTGATCGTCGTGTTCATCCTCCTCCAGCGGTTCTGGCGCACCGGCCTGGCCGCCGGCTCGCTCAAGTGACGCCCCCCCCACGCACAGAAGGTGTCTGCTTCCATGACCGACTCCGCCGTTTTCGTGCCCCACTTCCACTGGGACCGGGAGTGGTACGAGCCGTTCCAGGTGTTCCGGCACCGGCTCGTCACCGCCCTCGACACCGTGCTGGAGACGGCCGAGGCCGACCCCGACTTCCGGTTCACCGTCGACGGCCAGATGGCCGCGGTCGAGGACTACCTGGAGATGCGGCCCGAGAACCGCGACCGGGTCGCGGCCCTGGTCCGCGAGGGCCGGCTGGCCGTCGGGCCGTGGCTGATCCTGCTCGACGAGTTCCTCTGCTCCGGCGAGACCATCGTCCGCAACCTCCAGATGGGGTGGGCGGCCGCCGAGCGGCTCGGCGGTGCGATGCCGATCGGCTATCTGCCGGACATGTTCGGCCACATCGCGCAGATGCCGCAGATCCTGGCGCGCGCCGGCATCGAGCACGCGGCGCTGTGGCGCGGGGTGCCCGGCACGGTCGACGGACACGCCTTCCGCTGGCGCGCGCCCGACGGCTCCGAGGTGCGCACCGAGTTCCTCTTCGACGGGTACGACAACGGTCTCGACGTCCTGCTGGTGCCCGACCGGATCCGGCGGGCGCTCGGCGAGTACGCCGAGATGACCGCCGGGCGCTGGGGCGGCGACCCGCTCCTCGCCATGGCCGGCACCGACCACAACGCACCCGACCCGCGGCTGGCGGACTGGCTGCGGCAGGCCTCCGCAGCGGAGCGGCCGATCACCGTCGCGACGCTCGACGAGTACATCCGCAAGCACGCGCGGGACGAGGTGACGGCCGTCGTCACCGGTGAACTCCGCAGCCATGTGCGGGGCAACATCCTCCCCGGCGTGCTGTCGGTGCGGCTCGGGCTCAAGCAGCGGATGGCCGCCGCCGAGCGGACGGTCGACCACGCGGAGCGGATGAACGCCCTGTGGTCCGGCCGCGACGAGTCCAACTTCCTCGCCCTCGCCTGGCACAAGATCATCGAGTCCACCGCGCACGACTCCGTGGTCGGTTCCGGCACCGACGAGACCTGCGACCAGGTCGCGGCCCGCCTCGCCGAGGCCGCGCAGACCGCCCGCGCCGTCCGGGACGCGGCCCTCGCCGAGCCCGCCGCCGGAGTACCCGGCGACGCCTACCTGGTCGCCAACCCGCTGCCGTCGCCGCGGACCGCACTGGTCGAGGTGGACGTGGTGGCCGCACCGGAGGGAAGCACGCTGGTCGCGACCACCGCCGACGGCGCGGCGCACCCCGTACAGCTGGTCTCCCAGGCCCCCACCGTCCTCAGCGACGAGCGGCTCGACGCCTCCCAGCTGGAACGCGTCCTGCGCCGCATCCACCGCCGCGAGCTGTTCGGCCTGCTGATCAACGGCTATGAACTCACCCCGAACTCCCTGGTCTTCCACCTCGCCGAGGTCCCGGAAGGACCCTTCGACCTGATGACCCTGCGCGGCGAGGTCGCCGCCGCGGCCGCGGCGCATCCGGGGGAGTGGCGGGTGCGGACCCTGGCCCAGGCCCGGGCCACCGCGCTGGCGGCCGTCCCCGTCCCCGCCGCCGGGCTGGCCGCCTTCCGGGTCGCGGCCGGAGACCGGCCCGCCGCCCCCGCGCTGCGGGGCGCGACGGCGACGGCCGACACCCTCTCCAACGGCCTGGTCCAGGTCGCGGTGGCCGCCGACGGCACCCTGGACGTCACCGGCGCCGACGGCACCGTCCTGTCCGGCGTCGGCCGCCTGGTGGACGGCGGTGACCGCGGCGACAGCTACAACTACGCCCCTCCCGCGCACGACGTGCCGGTGTCCGAGCCGACCCGAGTCGACGTCGAACTCGTCGAGGACGGTCCGCTCCGGGCCCGGCTGCGCGTCACCCGCGTCTACGAGTGGCCGGAAGCGCTCGCCGACGGCGACCGGGACCGGCGCAGCGGCCGTACCGTCCCGACCCCCGTGGAGATGCTGGTGGAGGTCCGCACGGGCGAGCCCTTCGTCCGGGTCTCCACGGCGTTCCTGAACCGGTCCGCCGACCACCGGCTGCGCCTCCACGTCCCGCTGCCCGTGCCTGTCACCGGCTCCGCGTCGGCCGGGCAGTTCGCCGTCACCGAGCGCGGCCTGACCGCCGAGGGCGGCTGGGGCGAGTACCCGCTCCCCACCTTCCCGGCGAGCACCTTCGTGGCGGCGGGCCCGGCCACCGTCCTGCTCGACCACTCCGCCGAGTACGAACTCGTCGACGACGGCTCCGCACTCGCCCTCACCCTGCTGCGCGCCATCGGCTCCATCAGCGTCAACATCCACCCCCTGCGCGACGAACCCGCCGCGAGCGAGATCCCCGCCCCGGGCGCCCAGGACCTCGGCATGCGCATCGAGAACCGGTTCGCCGTGCTGCCCTGGGCGGCCGGCTGGCAGGGCGCGAACGCCGTCGCTCTCGCGGAGGAGTTCCGGGGCGACTGCCTCGTCACCCGCGGCACCGCGCCCGGCGGCGGCCCGCTGCCCCCCGACGCGGCCGGCGTGCAGGTCGACGGCCGGGACGTGCACGTGTCGAGCATCCGCCGCGTCACCGACCCCGAGCACGGGCCCGGCACCGAGGTCCGGCTGGCCGCGATGCGGGACACCGCGACCGCCGTCCGCGTGACCGGCGCCTTCACCGAGGCGACCACGGTCGACCTGCTCGGCCGGCCGATCGACCCCGAACCGGTGCGGGACGGACTCGACCTCGTCCTCGGCCCCTGGGAGATCCGCACGGTCGTCCTCCGCTGAGCGCTCCGCGGGAAGCGCCGCGATACGCCGTGAGCCGACTGCGGCGCCGTCGTGGCTGGTCGCGCAGTTCCCCGCGCCCCTTCGGGGGCGCTGCCGGAACCCCAGCACCGGGAAAGACAGCTCCCCCCATCACCAAGAAAGTTGTGACGACTTGTCCTCCGACCCCACCGCGTACGTATCGGACCCCGCCCCCTGGCACGGCGCCCTGCGTCCGGCCCGTTCCTGGCTGCACTCCGACGCCCCGTCCCTCTCGCTGAACGGCCCCTGGCGCTTCCGGCTGTCGCCCACGGCGGCCGTGGCCGAGGCCTTCACGACCGAGGACTTCGACGACCAGGGCTGGGACAGCATCCCGGTGCCGGCCCACTGGGTGCTGGAGGGCGACGGCGCCTACGGCCGGCCGGCCTACACGAACATCCAGTTCCCGTTCCCGATCGACCCGCCGCACGTCCCCGACGAGAACCCCACCGGCGACTACCGCCGCCACTTCGACCTCCCCGACGGCTGGACGGACGCCGAACGGGTCGTGCTGCGCTTCGACGGCGTCGAGTCGCTGTTCAAGGTGTGGGTCAACGGCGTCGGGATCGGCACCGCGAGCGGCAGCCGGCTGGCCCACGAGTTCGACGTGACCTCCGCGGTCCGCCCCGGTGACAACGTCGTCGCCGTACGGGTGCACCAGTGGTCGGCGGCCAGCTACCTGGAGGACCAGGACCAGTGGTGGCTCCCGGGCATCTTCCGGGACGTCACCCTGCTCGCCCGCCCGGCCGGTGGCATCGAGGACGTCTGGCTGCGCACCGGCTACGACGGCGGGCGCGGGCGCCTCGACCCGGAGGTCACCGCCGGCGCTGCCGCGTTCCCGGTCACCCTGCGCATCCCCGAACTGGGCGTGGAGCGGGTCTGGGAGACGGCGGCCGACGTGGCGGCGATCGAGGTGGCCGAGGTGGAGCCGTGGTCGGCCGAGCGGCCCCGGCTGTACGACGTGACCGTCTCCTCGGCCGCCGAGACCATCGCCCTGCGGACCGGGTTCCGCACCGTCGAGATCCGCGGTGACCAGTTCCTGGTCAACGGCCGCCGGGTCGTCTTCCACGGCATGAACCGGCACGAGGCCCACCCCGAGCGCGGCCGGGTCTTCGACGAGGCGCACGCCCGCGCCGACCTGGCCCGGATGAAGCGGTTCAACGTGAACGCCATCCGAACCAGCCACTACCCGCCGCACCCCCGGCTCCTCGACCTCGCCGACGAACTCGGCTTCTGGGTCGTCCTCGAATGCGACCTGGAGACCCACGGCTTCGACAAGGTCGGCTGGGTGGGCAACCCGACCGACGACCCGGCCTGGCGCGCGGCCTGCCTGGACCGCATCGAGCGCACCGTCGAGCGGGACAAGAACCACCCCGGCGTCGTGATGTGGTCCCTCGGCAACGAGGCCGGCACCGGAGCCAACCTCGCCGCCATGTCCGCCTGGGTGCACGCCCGCGACCCCGAGCGCCCCGTCCACTACGAGGGCGACTACACCGGCGAGTACACCGACGTCTACTCCCGGATGTACGCGACGGTGCCGGAGACCGAGCAGATCGGCACGGACGGCTCCCGTACGCCACTGCTCGGCTGCACCCCCGCCCAGGGCGCCCGGCAGCGCACCAAGCCGTTCCTGCTGTGCGAGTACGCCCACGCCATGGGCAACGGTCCGGGCGCCCTCGACCAGTACGAGGAACTGGTCCACCGCCACCCGCGGCTGCACGGCGGCTTCGTCTGGGAGTGGCGCGACCACGGCATCCTGGCCACCGCCCCCGACGGGACCCCGTACTACGCCTACGGCGGCGACTTCGGGGAGGTCGTGCACGACGGCAACTTCGTGATGGACGGCATGGTGCTCAGCGACGACGTGCCGACGCCCGGCCTGCACGAGTTCAAGGCGGTCGTCCAGCCGATCCGGTTCGCCTTCGACCGCGACAAGCTCGACATCACCAACCTGCGGCACTCGGCCGACACCTCCGACCTGCGCTTCCGCTGGCGCGTCGAGTTCGACGGCATCCCCGTGGAGGCGGGGGAGCTGGAGACGCCCCTGCTCGCGGCGGGCGAGTCGGGACGGGTGCCGCTGCCCGCGATCGCGATGGCCGCGGACGCCGAGACCTGGCTGACGGTCGAGGCGGTGCTGGCGACGGAGACGGCCTGGGCCCCCGCCGGGCACGAGGTCGCCACCGCCCAACTGGACTGCTCGGTACGGCGGCCGGTGCCCGCCGTCCGCCCCCGGTCCGGCTGGCGGCCGGGCGAGGGGACACTCGCGCTCGGCATCGCCGAGTTCACCGGCGGCTCCCTCACCCGGCTCGCCGGGCGGCCCGTGACCGGCCCGCGGCTGGAGCTGTTCCGCGCCCCGACCGACAACGACGAGGGCACCGCCGACCGGCTGGAGGGCAGCGACGCCAGCGCCGAGGGGATCTCCAGCGCCGAACTGTGGCGCCGGGACGGACTCGACCGCCTCACCGCACGGCGGATCAGCGTGGAGCACGCCACGGACGCCCTGCGCACCGTCGACCGGGTCTCCGCCGCGGACTCCGCGCTCTCGGTGACCGTGGAGTCGGTCTGGTCGGTCGAGGACGGCGAGCTGGAACTGCGCGTCGAGATCGAGCCCTCGCGCGGCTGGTCGACGGTCTGGCCGCGGATCGGGGTGCGCTTCGAACTCCCCGACGGGGCGGCCCCCGTGGACGGCGCCGAGTGGTTCGGCCTGGGCCCGCTGGAGTCCTACCCCGACAGCCTCCGGGCGGCCCGCACCGGCCGCTTCTCGGCCACCGTCCGCGACCTGTCGGTCGACTACGCGCGCCCCCAGGAGACCGGCCACCGCTCCCAGGTCCGCCACCTCACACTGAGCAGCGGCGACACCGAGGCACTGCGTGTCGAGGCGCTCCCCGACACCCGCGGGCGGCGCCCCGGCTTCACTCTCGCCCGCCACACCCCGCAGCAACTCGCCCGGGCCGCCCACCCCTTCGATCTCCCGGAGTCCACCACCAGCCATCTGATCATCGACGCGGCCCAGCACGGCCTCGGCTCCCGCGCCTGCGGGCCGGACGTGTGGCCGGAGTTCGCGCTGCGTCCCGAAGCCCGCACCATCAGGCTGCGCTTCACGGCAGGCGCCTGAGCAACAGGATCTGACAGCCCGACAGCTCTTTCACAGTCCGCACCCACGCGTCTCACGGCCGGGAGGTGGACGGTCACCGGCCATGAAGTTATCCACCGGTACCCCACGGATCCTGGTCGTGGACGACGAGAAAGACCTGACCGACCTGCTGGTGACGGTGCTGCGGGCCGAGGGCTGGCGGACCGAGCCGGCGCTGGACGGCACGACGGCCCTGCGGGCGGCCCGCGGCTTCCGGCCCGACGCGGTCGTCCTGGACCGCGGGCTGCCCGACCTGGAGGGCCTGGAGGTGCTGCGGCGGCTCCGGGCCTACCGGCCGGACCCCCCCGTGCTGTTCCTGACCGCACGGGAGAGCGTGGAGGACCGGGTCGCCGGCCTGTGCGCGGGCGCCGACGACTACGTGCCCAAGCCGTTCGACCTCGACGAGGTCGTGGTCCGGCTGCGCGCCCTGCTGCGCCGCTGCGACGCGGGAGGCGCGGGCGGCTCGCTGCTCGTCGTAGG